>DASVTZ010000082.1 GCA_036387335.1 Longimicrobium sp. | reverse complement strand
CACGCAGGTCTGCCCCTACCGGGGCATCGGTCGGGGCAGCGGGCGGCGGTGCGGCGGCGGGCACGGGCGCGATGAATCGCGCCCCTACAGGGCATAATGCCGCGGGCGCAGTTCTCCCCCTCACCCGCCCTGCGCCCCCGCAGGCGGGGGAGGGGGCCCTCCGCGACCCAAGCCCCCTCTCTCGATGACAGGAGGGCGGAGCCCTCTCCTGTTATCGGGAGAGGGGGCAGGCGAGTGTAACGAGCCGGGGGTGAGGGCCCCTCACACCTCCCGCCGCAGCGCCTCCACCGCCGCCGCCACTTCCGGCGCGTCGGCGAGGGGGGTGCCGGCGCGGAGGGCGTCTTCGGCGGCGCCGGCGAGGTGGGAGAGTTCGGTGAAGCCGTAGCCGGCGGAGGTGCCGCGCAGCTTGTGGAGATGGCGCCGCACCGCCTGGGCGTCGCCCGGGGCGAGGGCGGCCTCCAGGTCGGCGAGGCGCGCGGGGAGGCCGGCGCGGAAGCGGGCGCGGAGCGGGCCCCAGAACTCGTCGTCCTCCGACGTGTCCGCGGGGGCGGGGGGCGGGGCTGGGGCGGCGGCGCGGCGGCGAGCTTCGGCCACGGCGTCGTCCACGCGCGCGACGAGCTGGTCCGGCTCTACCGGTTTGGCCACGTGTCCGTCGAAGCCCGCCGCCAGGGCACCCGCGCGGTCCGCCTCGCCGACGGCGGCGGTGAAGGCGAGGATGGGGGTGCGGCGCATGTCGTCGAGGGCGCGGAGTTCGCGGAGCACCTCGGCGCCAGTGCGGTCGGTGAGGTTCAGGTCCAGGAGCACGGCGAGGGGCCGCGCGGAGGCCAGCCGCTCCGCCACGCCCGCGCAGCCGTCGTCGGCGTGCACGGTGTAGCCGGAGCGCTCCAGCACGGCGGCCACGAAGGCGCGGATGTCCTCGTCGTCGTCCACGACGGCCACCATCTCGCCGCGGGTGTCGCGGTGCGCGAGGGGGAGCGCGGGCGCGGCGGCCGGGCGCGCGGAGGCGTCCGCCTGGGGGAGCACGATCCAGAAGGTGCTCCCCTCGCCCACGCGCGAGCGCACGCCGATGCGGCCGCCCATCGCCTCGGTGAGGTCCTTGGCGAGCGCCAGCCCCAGCCCCGCCCCCGACACCCGCGTGCCGGGGTGGTGGATGCGCGAGAACTCGCGGAAGATCAGCTCCTGGTCGGCCGCGGTGAGCCCGGGGCCCTGGTCCCGCACCTCCAGGCACACCTCGCCGCCCTCCGTGCGCACCGACACCTCCACCTGGGTGCCGGAGGCCGAGTACTTGATGGCGTTGTCCATCAGGTTCAGCAGCACCTGCCGCAGCCGCCCCGCGTCCGCCAGCGCCAGGGGTGCGCCGCCGTCCGAGAGGCGCAGCGTGATGCCACGGTCGGCGGCGACGGTGTGGAGCGAGTCGACCACGGCCGCGGCGATCTGCCCGGCGTGCACGGCGGCCAGCGTCACCTCCAGCGTCCCCGCCTCCACCTTGGTGAGGTTGAGGATGTCGTTGACGACGTGCAGCAGGTGCCGGGCGCTGCGGTGGATGATGTCGACGTACTCGCGGCGGCGCTCGGGGCTGACCTCGCGGTCATCGGCGGCGAGGAGGGCGGCGAAGCCCAGGATGGAGCTGAGCGGCGTGCGGAACTCGTGCGCGACGTGGCCTACCACGCGCGCCCGCGCCTCCGCCACGCGCTCCGCCTCGGCCAGGCGGGCGCGCAGATCCGCGACCTCGTCGTGCGCCAGGGCGCTGCGCTGGGCGCTCACAGGCCGACGTCCGGCATGCCGTGCTTCTTCCTTCGCTGCCACAGCACCTTTCGCGAGATGCCGAGCTGCTCGGCGGCGGCGCTGACGCTGCCTCCCAGGTCGCGCAGGGTCGACTCGATGTACATCCGCTC
>DASVTZ010000081.1 GCA_036387335.1 Longimicrobium sp. | reverse complement strand
GCTCCCACACCGAGTTGCCGAAGCGGAAGACCATCAGGTTCTGCAGCGTCTCCTTCCCCAGATAGTGGTCGATGCGAAAGATCTGCCGCTCGTCGTAGACCTCCAGCAGCGCCTGGTTCAGCTCCTTCGCGGAGGCGAGGTCGCGGCCGAAGGGCTTCTCCACGATGGCTCGCGTCCAGCACGGGCAGCTCGGGGGGCAGATGAGCCCCGCCTTTCCCAGGTCGCGCGAGATCTCGTCCACCACCTGCGGCGGCACGGCGTAATAGAAGAGGCGGTTGCCGGGGATGCCGAACTGCTGATCCACATCCTGGAGCTGCGTCTTGAGACGCTCGAAGCCTTCGTCGTCGTCGAAGACGTGGCTTCCAAAGAAGAGCCGCCGCCCGAAGTCCGCCCACTCCTCCTCCGTCGCGGCCGTGGCGAACTCACCCAGCGCTTCGCGGGCACGGCGGCGGTACTCCTCGTCGTCCATCTGCTCGCGCGCCACGCCGACCACCGCGAACGCCTCGGGCAGAAGCTGCTGCTGCCAGAGGCGAAAGAGCGCGGGGATGAGCTTGCGGCGGGCCAGGTCGCCGGTGCCGCCAAAGATCACCAGCACCAGCGGCTGCGGCACGCGCACACTCGACAGCGCCTTGCGCAGCGGCGACGCGGAGGCGGCGCGCGCGCCCGCCGCGGCGGGAAGTGCGGTGCTCACTTGGACTCTCCGGGCTCAGCGGCCTTGATCGCATGCCCGCCGAACTGGTTTCGGAGCGCGGCCAGCACCTGCGCGCCGTAGCTCTCGTCCTGGCGGCTGGCGAAGCGGGCCATCAGCGACAGGGTGATGACGGGCGCGGGCACGTCCAGGTCGATGGCGGCCTGCACCGTCCAGCGCCCCTCGCCCGAGTCTGCCACCCACCCGCGGATGCGCTCCAGCTCCTGCCCCTCGGCTGCGTAGGCGCGCTCCAGCAGCTCCAGCAGCCACGACCTCACCACGCTTCCGTGCTGCCACAGCCCCGCGATGCGCTGCAGGTCGAGCGGGAACTCGGACTTCTTGAGGATCTCGAAGCCCTCGGCGTACGCCTGCATCAGGCCGTACTCGATGCCGTTGTGCACCATCTTGGTGAAGTGCCCCGCCCCGCTCGGCCCCACGTGCTCGTAGCCGTTCTCCGGCGCCAGCGTGCGAAACGCCGGCTCGCAGATCCTCACCGCCTCGTCCGGACCGCCCACCATCAGGCAGTAGCCGTTCTCCAGCCCCCACACGCCGCCGCTCGTCCCCGCGTCGATCAGGTGGATGCCCCGCGCGCCCAGCTCCGCCGCGCGCCGCTTGGTGTCGTGGAAGTTGGAGTTGCCTCCGTCGATCAGCACGTCGCCGGGCTGCACGAGGTCGGCGAGCGAGCGCAGCGTCTGCTCCGTGGGATCGCCCGCGGGCACCATCACCCACACCACGCGCGGCGCCTGGAGCGCGCCCGCGAGCTCCGCGAGCGAGCCCGCGGGGCTGGCGCCGGCCTCGGCCACCTTTTGCACCGCCTCGGCATTGAGGTCGAACACCGCCACCTCGTGCCCGCCGCGGATGAGGCGCTGCACCATGTTGCCGCCCATCTTCCCGAGCCCCACCATCCCGAGCCGCATCCGCCCCTCCGCGTGTGCTGGTGTACGCCGGCCGCTCGTCGTCGCGCGGCATCGCTGCAAATACGCACCCGCGGCCGGGCGCGGCAAGCTCCGGGCACAAAAACGCCGCCGGGCCGCTCCTGGTGGGGAGGCGGCCCGGCGGGGAGGCGATGTCCGGAGGGGTCCTGGCGGGGAGCGGCGGGGAGCCGCTTCGTCTTGGGTCCGGGGCGCGCCGCCATCCGAGGCGGTCCCGGGGTGCTGCTGTGATTGGGCGGTGCGGAGAGGTGGCGAGCAGGGGACATTCGATGGCATACCCCAGGGCAACCGGTGTGCCGGTCGCGGTCCGTCGGAGCGTCGCGCCGTGATGTCGTTGGGCAGAAACATCTTAGCCCACGTGGAACATTTTCGCCGAGGTAAACAAGTGCGGCACGATTGGGACAGCCGGGGCACACCAGTCGCAGGCAGGTGTCCCAAACCGGATGGGCAGAGGTCGTCGCGACGGCGGGCACGGGCAGCCACATGGGGCGGCCCCTACGAGGTTCGGGTGCGTGAGGCGGAGGTCGGCGCGGGAAAGGGCGGGCGCGATGAATCGCGCCCGTACGGGATGTGGGCACGATGGAGAGAATCTGCGCCACCGCCCCTCCCAAAGGCAGTTTTGCAGCAGTTCGCGAGGAACGAGCGGGGGAGGGGACCCCGCACCGCCCCCGCCTCACACGAACGCCAGCACCAGCACCGCCGCGCCCGAGAGCACGGCGGACCAGAGCGCCCAGAGCTTGTAGAACGCGAGCTCCGGGTGGAGGCGCTTGTAGAGCCAGGCCAGCGCCGCGCCCCCTCCGAACGTCCCGATCATCCAAACCACCGCGATGAGCAGCCAGCCGAGCGCACCCAGACCGCGCATCAGCCTTCGCGCACCAGCTCGTAGCGCTCGATCTTCTTGTAGAGGTTCGAGCGGGGCATGTCCAGGATGCGCGCCGTTTCCGAGACGTTCCAATCGTTCTCGCGCAGCTTCTGGATGATGAATGCGCGCTCGGCCGCTTCCTTGAACTCCGCAAAGGTGTTGCAGGAGAGGAGGTCGCTGGAGAGGCCGCCCCCCTTCATATGGCCGGACACCAGCAGGTCCACGTCGTCCGCGCCGACGGCGGGGCCGGAGCTGAGGATAAGGAGGCGCTCGACGGTGTTGCGCAGCTCGCGCACGTTGCCGGGCCAGTCCATGCGCTGCATGCGGTCCAGCGCGTCGTCGGTGAAGCGGCGCGGCTTGACGGCGCCCTCCTGCGCGTAGCTCTCCGCGAAGTGCTGCACCAGCATGGGGATGTCTTCGCGGCGCTCGCGCAGGGGCGGCACGTGCAGCGGGATCACGTTGAGCCGGTAGAAGAGGTCCTCGCGGAAGCGCCCGCCGCGGATCTCCTCTTCCAGGTCCTTGTTGGTGGCCGCCAGCACCCGTACGTCCACGCGGATCGGCTTGGCGCCGCCCACCCGCGTGACGATCCCCTCTTGCAACGCGCGCAGCACCTTGGCCTGCGCGTTCAGGCTCATGTCGCCGATCTCGTCCAGGAAGAGCGTCCCGCCGTCGGCCACCTCGAACTTGCCGGCGCGGTCCTCGTGGGCGCCGGTGAACGAGCCCTTCATGTGCCCAAAGAGCTCGCTCTCGATCAGTTCGGAAGGGATCGCGGCGCAGTTCAGCTCCACGAACGTCTTCTCCGCGCGCGGCGAAAGGCGGTGGACGGCGCGCGCGATCAGCTCCTTCCCGGTGCCGTTCTCGCCGGTAATGAGGACGCGGGCGTCGGTCGGGGCCACCTTTTCCACGCGGTCCAGCACCTGGCGCAGGGCGAAGGAGCGGCCCACGATGGCGTGCCGGCTCTCCACCTCGCCGCGCAGGCGGGCGTTCTCGGCCATTAGACCGTTCTGCTGCAGCGCGTTGCGCAGCACCAGCAGGGTGCGGTCGGTGTCCAGCGGCTTCTCCAGGAAGTCGAAGGCGCCACGGCGCGTGGCTTCCACGGCGGTGTCGATGGTGCCGTGGCCGCTGATCATCACCACCACGGCCGCCGGGTCCATCTCGCGCAGGTGGGTGAGCGCCTCCAGCCCGTCGGTGCGCGCCATCTTCACGTCCATGAAGGTGACGTCCGGGCGGAATTCGCCGTAGATGCCGTACGCCTCCTGCGCCCCGGCGGCGGTGCGGACCTCGTGGTCCTCGTACTCGAAGAGCTGCGCGAGGACGCGGCGGATCCCGTCCTCGTCGTCTACCACCATGATGCGGGCCATGGATCTACTGGTTGGTCGGCGAAAGGATCAGCTCTCCGCCCTCCACCCGTGCGGATGCCACTCCGGGCGGAAGCGTGAAGGGGTACTCGTTGGGCTCGGTTCCGGGCTCGTTCCTGCGCCCCAGCCGCTCCAGCGCCATCGGATAGTAGCTCGCCGGCACGGGGAAGCGCGCGATCGCCACGTCCTGCACGTTGAGCGCGCCATGGCCGGATCGCAGCGAGCGTAGCGACCCGCTCACCATCACCTCCACCGTGTCCGGCAGGAAGCGGCGCGCCTGCGCCAGCTCGGGCGAGTTGGGGAGGAGGTCCTTGGGGACGCTCCCGGTGAGCTTGAGCGTGTTGTCCACGAAGTCCACCGCGGGCTGCTGGAGCGGCCCGGTGAGTCCCGCCAGGTCGTAGCGCAGCAGCGAGGTGAACTCGACGTCGGTGAGGTGCACCGTGTCCTGGTCCTTGCGCATGCGCGCGAGCTTGGCCTGCGCCTGCGCCGCCGCCTCGGGCGAGACCTTGGTGGCCGCCACGCTTCCGCCGCCGCCCAGCCCCGGAATGCGGTCGCGAAAGAACCAGATCCCCACGCCCAGGAGCGCCACGACCAACAGCAGCCTCAGCGCCCCGCCCCGTCGTCTCGCCATCGTCGCCCTTTCGTGGAGGTGCCGCGCGCTGCCGTTCAGCCTCGCTAACCTACCCCGCGCGAGCGGCCATTGTTTCCGCCGCCAGCGCCGCCACGGCCCCGGCCGCGCGGTCCACCTCCGCCTCCGTCGTCGCCCAGCCGACGGAGAAGCGGACGGCGCCGGTCGCCTCGGTGCCCAGGATGCGGTGCGCCTCGGGGGCACAGTGCAGCCCCGCGCGCGTCATCACCCCGAAGTCGCGGTCCAGCCTCGCCGCCATCCGTGACGGATCGATCCCATCGACAGTCACCGTGACGATCCCCGCCCCCTCCGGCGCCGCCGGGGAGAGGAGACGCAGACCGGGGACGATCGAGAGCCGCTCGCGCAGCCGCGACTTGAGCGCGCTCTGCCGGACGTGGATCGACTCCACCCCGCGCTCCAGCACCCACTCCACGCCAGCCAGCAGCCCCGCGATGCCGGGCCCGTTCTGCGTCCCCGCCTCCAGACGGTCGGGCATCGACTCGGGCATCCCGATCGGGCCGGACTCGCCGCCGGTGCCGCCCGCGAAGATGGGCTCGATCTCGATGCCCTCGCGCACGTACAGGCCGCCGGTGCCCTGCGGCCCCAGCAGCCCCTTGTGCCCGGTGAAGGCGAGGAGGTCGATCCCCATCGCCTCCACGTCCACGGGGATGTGGCCGGCGCTCTGGGATGCATCCACCAGCACCAGCGCGCCGTGCGCGTGTGCCCGCGCCGCGAGCTCGGCCACGGGCGCCACGGTGCCCAGCACGTTGGATGCGTGCGAGAGGACGAGGAGGCGGGCGCCGGCCAGCGCGCGCTCCGCCTCGTTCAGGTCGAAACTCCCATCCGCATCACCGCCAAGCACCGTCTCCGCCACGCCGATGCGCGCCAGGGCGGCCACGGGACGGCGGACGGCGTTGTGGTCGTACGACGTGCGCACCACCCGGTCGCCGGGGCGGAGGACGCCCTGGAGCGCGACGTTGAGCGCGTGGGTGGCGTTGAGCTGGAAGGCGATGCGCCCCGGATCGCCGCGCACGCCGAAGAGGCGCGCCAGGGCCCGGCGGCAGCGGAACGCGACGCGCCCCGCCTCCACCGCGCGGCTGTGCCCCGCGCGCCCGGGTGTAGCGCCCACGTCGCGCAGGTACGCCATCATCGCATCCGCCACCTCGGGCGGGCGGATCGCCGCGGTGGCGGCGTAGTCCAGGTAGATGGGCGCGTCCGCCATCCGGCCGGGCTACGCCGGCGCCAGGTCGAGCGCCACGTAGCGGAAGCCGAGCGCCTTCACCTCGTCAGACACCCGCGCGCCCTCGTCGCCCGCCAGCCGCTCCCACGCGTTCGCCGGCACGCGCACCGCCGCGATCTCGTCCTCGTGCCCCTCCACGGAGACGCGCGCTCCCGCGAAGCCGCGCGCGGCCAGCAGGCGCTCGGCGTGTAGCACCCGCTCGTCCGCGCTCACGCCGCGCTCCCGATCTGCACCAGGCGCACCATCTCGCCCTCGCCGAGCCCCTCATTGAGGGCGCCGCGGCGGTACCCCTGCAGGTCGAGCAACGCCCGCCGGAACCCCGCGTCTCGCACCGCCTCGTCGATCCTCGCGCGCTCCGCGGCCACGCGTCCGGCCTCGGCGGGGTGCACCTCCAGCCGCGCGACCTCGCCGTGGTGCCGCACGCGGAAGTCGCGGAAGCCGAGCGCGCGCAGCGCCACCTCCGCCTCCTCCACCTGGTGGAGGCGGCGGGGCGTGACGGCCAGGCCGTACGGAAGGCGCGACGCCAGGCAGGGCGCGGCGGGCTGGTCCCAGGTGGGGAGCCCCAGCTCGCGCGACCAGGCGCGGATCTCGTCCTTGGTGAGACCCGCCTCCAGCAGCGGCGAGCGCACGGCATTCTCGCCCGCGGCGACGGCGCCGGGACGGTGGTCGCCCACGTCGTCGGCGTTGGAGCCGTCCAGCACCGTCGCGAAGCCGCGCTCCCGGGCAACCTCCCCAAGCCGGCCCCACAGCTCGCTCTTGCAGAAGTAGCAGCGGTTGCTGGGGTTGGCGGCGTAGCGGGGGTCGTCCATCTCCCGCGTCTCCACCTCCAGCCAGGGGATGCCGAAGCGCCCGGCGACCTCGCGCGCGGTGTCCTCCATCCACGACGCGATGCTGTCGCTCTTTCCCGTGACCGCCAGCACGCGATCGGGGCCGAGCAGCTCCACCGCCACCGTGGCGAGGAAGACCGAATCGACCCCTCCGCTGTACCCGATCACCACCGAGCCGCACTCGCGGAGGATCTCCGCCAGCCGCTCGCGCTTCGCACTCGCGATCATCCCTCTTCCCGTGAACCCTGTGGATGGCACCAAGATAGGGCCCACGCGGCACCCGCCGCCAGCTTACTGCCGGGAGAGCACGGCCTCGTGGCGCGCCGGGTGGGCGGACGCGGCACCGCGCCGCGCCCGCCCTTGCAGTTCGAACACGATTACCGGCACCGCCATCGGGATCGCGAGAAAGAGCGCCACGTCCGCCACGTTGCCGGGCGGAAGCCAGTACGGCGCCCAGTGGAACGACAGGTAGTCCGTGACGCCCCAGTGCACCACCCGCTCGCCCAGGTTCCCCAGCATCCCGCCCAGCACCGTCCCCACGAACACCGACGCGTACGTCCGCTGCGCCCTGGGAAGCCGGTGCCCGCGCCCGAGGATCTGGAGGATGACCAGCGTCGCGACGAGCGACGCCACCAGCGCGATCGACTTGCGCGTGCCGAGCGCGAGGTTGTCGTACAGCCCCAGGATCATCGCCTCGTTGCGGACGTGCCAGACGGCCAGGCGGCCAGGAATGACCTCGCGGAACGCCCCCACCGGCACCATCCACGCGATCGCGGCCTTGGTGCCCCAATCCAGCAGCGCGATCGCCGCGGCCACGGCCAGCGCGGGGCGCCATCCGCGCACCGGCTCGTGGTCGGACGCGCGCCGCCCCGGCGCCGCATCAGGACGCCGGACGACGCGGCGGAAGCCCATCATGCGGAGCAGCCAGGGTGCGAGACGTTCTTTCATTTCGCGCGCGGAGACGGTGCGGGTGACGGGAAGGGCACTGCGAGGCGGCGGTGTCCGCTGCCCCAATCTAACGCCGCTTCTTCAAAATGCAGGCCCGCCGGATCGGGGGCAAAAACGGAACATTCTGTTCCACCCAACAACGCCCGATTCGTCCGTCTCTGGTGCCAATCGACACGAGGCCGGCGGAACGTTCCGCCGGCCTCTTCCACGCCGTACGATGGCAGGATTGCTCAGGTGCGAGGAGCGGCCCGGCCCCGGCCCTGCCGCGGAAGCCAGATCTCCACGGCGCGAACTCGGCCGACTCCGTGGATCTCGCGCGGCGATGCGCGGCGGAGGTCGTTCAGAACGCGCTGCGCCCAGGGAAATGCCGGCCGCGCAACCGCTGCCGTGCGCGACTGCGGGCGAACCCTGAACGTCGCCGCCGCATCCGGGAAGTCGCCGTTGGCCTGCCGTGCGGTGAGCAGCCCGCGTATCGCGTCCGAGAGCTCGGCGGCGCTGATGCCGGAACGCACCAGGATCAGGTCCGCCGGCGTGGCGCCGGGGCGGCGGACGACCACGAACGGCGCACCCGGCTGTGCGATCGAGTCCAGGAGCACGATCGTGGCGGCGACACGGCGGGCCTGCCCGGCGCCGGGCTGCTGTGCAATCGTGGCCGGCGCGCTGGAGCCGAGCGCGACCAGGCATAGAATAAAAGTTGCCAGTTTCATCGGATTGGATTGGTTGGAGTTCAGCAGGTTGTCGCGTAGCCGCAGTCCCACTCGACCCAGCCGGCCTCCTCGTCCCACACGTCGATGCAGACGTACTCGACCACCGCGAGCGAACCGCAGACGCTCGTTCCCCCGTTCCCCACGCCGCCGCTCCACGTCACCGTTTCGCCACCCGTCGCTTGGCCGGGCTGGAACTGTGTTCCGCTGGCCTGCCCTCCCGTGCCGTCACCGCAGCCATCTCCGTTCGGATCGCTGGGATCGTAGCCGGGGTCGGACGGTCCCGTGACGACCGAGTTTCCGCCGGTGCCGCCCTCGCAGGCGGCGTTTACGTCTTCCACGGTTCCCAGGTGCCCTTCCCACCTGGCCCACCAGATGTGGATCGGTCCCACGCTCGAGTCCCAGCACGAGGCATTCGCTCTCGCGTCGGTCCACACCTTGGTGCCCGACATGTCTACAACCCGACGCCCCCTGGTGGAAGAGTAGATCCCTGTATGTTGGCTCGTCCACCTGGACAGGGTGAAGGGATTCGCGTCAAAGAAGTATCCGTCGACATCGACGTTTCCGATGGACCTGTAGTCCCACCAGAAGGCCTGGCCGGGGCATGCCGCCGGCTTCTGGCCCTCCACGTTTCCGGGATCTACGACGATCTGCTGAGCGCTCAGCGAGTGGACGGTCAGTTGTGGGATGAGCAGCGCGAACATGAAGAACAACAACTTCCAGTGACGTCGCCTCGGCCGTGGCAGAAAAGGCGTTCTGAGCATGGTGCGCTCCTCCGAATCAAGGGGTGGGAAATCATTGTCGTGTAGCAGGTATAAAGCTTTTGCGAAGCTTCTATGTGGAGCGACGACTCAGGGATTGACGTCCCGCTGCGTCGTGCTGTCGGGCGCCACCGGACGATCCGCCCGCTTCCAGAGACGGCGGGCGATCTGAGCCAGCTCGGGATGTGAAGCGTCGACGGAGATGATCGGCACGGAATTGCCTCGCTTCCCCACCTCCTGGAGGAGTGCGATGGTCGGCGCCCGGTGCTCGGGCCGTACCCACGACAGGAGCTCCTGTACCGCGTCACCGTCGAGCGCTGCGGGGAGCGCCCGCAGCTCCGCGCCGGACATCCGGAAGTTCGCTTCCGCTCTGGGCAACAGGAGCTCGCTGGGTGTCGGAGTGGATCGCATCTTACCCGCTTCCGTTGTGGTTTCACACGCCGCGGTGAGGCCCAGCAGTAGAACCATCAGGAACGATCTGCGCATGATTCCTCCTGTCAGTATCAAGTAAAAGGTCCCTGCTTTTTCGTGCTACGTGGTACTCCGCGCGATCCAGAGTTTGGACTCGCGGCCCCGCATCGTTGGCGTATCACTATTTTCCGGCCCGCTGCGGCCAGGACTCGCCGAAAAAGAGTATTTGTCTCCGTGGCTTTCCCCCTCCTTTGCTCTGCGGGTGAGTTAGGAACACCCTGCGGCCCAGTGTAGGGCACCGCAGGAGACGAGCAGGCACGCCGCTGCCGCGCCAGAACCTATCTTCGATAATGTCGCGTGTGGATCGGTGTCAATGGGTTTCACGATGAAAAGAGTCCCAAAATTTGAGCCCCGCCCATCTGCGGCCTCCGCGTCGTGCATTTTAGAGTGTCGGACCCGCGTCCATGTTTTCGCAGGTTACCAGGCGATCGCGCGCGGGTTGTTGGACAACACTGGTCCTTCAATGCGGAAGTGCGTCTATTTGGATCGCATGTTCGCTCCCCGATGCGGTGGAACTACTCATCAGTGCGATAGGCGCTTCCCGGACCAGGGTGTTTGAGGGTCCGCTGCTTGGGCGCGGACCCGCAGCACCCACACCATGTCGGCGTGGATCTCGTACAGCAACCGGTACCCGCGCGCGAACAGGGTGACTCGAACCTTTCGGCCCCAGATCTTGTGTTCGGGCGCGAGAGGATGGATCAGCGCGTCCTGTCGCAGAGCCAAGATTGCCACTTCGGCTTCCGCGAACCAGATGTCGTGGCGGCGTGGGGATGCGATGTGCCGGGAAGCGAGGTGCTTCAGTCTCTCGTAGTGACGCTCGACGTCGCGGTTCGCGGATGGCGAGGTGAGGACGATCACCGTACTACTGGACGGACGCCTAGCTTCTCGCGCAGCCGTGCGAACGCCTCCGGCGCGGGCGTGCCCTCCCCTCGCTCCATCTCCGCTACCGCCTCCATGACCCCATCGAAATCGTTTTCCGGCTCGCCGGCATCCTGATCGTCAGTCAGGAGGTCGATCGTTGCCTGAAGCCCGGCCACCAGATCTAACAGCGCCCTGTACGCGGGCGCGCTCTGCACGACAACCGCGGCATCGCCGTCGAGGGTGAGGATCTCTGGCTCGCCCGACTCGCACAGGTGCCGTGCATGTTCCTCCGGATGTCGCACGAACTCGCTGAGCGGACGCTCGTCCAGGATCTTGCTCATCGGGGAG
Source organism: Longimicrobium sp. (assembly GCA_036387335.1). Lineage (NCBI taxonomy): Bacteria > Pseudomonadati > Gemmatimonadota > Longimicrobiia > Longimicrobiales > Longimicrobiaceae > Longimicrobium > Longimicrobium sp. The sequence continues at coordinate 45,184 of DASVTZ010000081.1, read as the reverse complement.
ATCTCCACGCGTGCGGCGTTCGTGCTGGGCCGTATCAAACCACCCGTCATATCGAACCGCTCCGACGCGGTGGCCCGACTCTTCTCGCGATGTGCCGGGTGTATGAATGTATTCTATAGTCAGATCGCAATCGGCGATCAGGTCCCTAGCATTCCGCACGCAGCAAGGTCGGGGAGGACCTGTTTCCAGTTCTGCCTTACGAGGGGCACCCTCTGATTTTTGTTCCCTCCCGGCCTTGGGCATAACATCTAAATCGCTCCTTCTACCCTCGATTGGGGCTTGAGTGGGGGCGGGTGGCACACATTGCCCAGCGTTGATATATCGGCGGTCACATGGCAGGTCCAAGCTGCTGGTTGGCGTCAACGGTATAGCCAGCCGTAAAGCTTTGCCCACCGCTGGTGGGGCTCGTCCACGTTACAACCGCTAAAAAAGCGGCGTTGTACATGGAATCGAAAGTGCCGAGCGGGACCACGAACGGGTATTGCCGGTCCACCAACGGAACACGCTTTGGAAAGCCGCTCGGGTTGAATCCCAATTCACGCCCGCCCACCGGGTGCACCTCGATGGTCACATCTATCGCGGGTACCTCATTTGTCGCGACAAGGTGGAGGTCCACCGCCCACCCCGTTGAGCGTTCTCGTGGGCGCATCCGAAGTAGACACGTGAGGTGTGCCGCAATGGGCGCGGCTCGATTTGCCCGGATCGCTTCAATGATGAAATGGGCAGCGGGAACCGTATGGGCGCCAGCGCGGAAGTAATACTTGTGGTCCGGCGCCATGTGCGGGCCAAGGCGGCTTTCGCCAAACGCGACGAGGAGAATCCCCGTGCCAACGGTTCGTTCAGACCCACCTCGGCGCCCATCCTCGATAACCCGCACAGCGTACCTCCCAGGAGGCACTACCCGGTGAAGGCGAGCGTCCACCCAATCGCGCAAGCTCTGCTTCCCGACCTTCACCGGGATACCCACATCAGGCCGGCCGCGATCGCCCACTCCCACCACAAAGAGCCCGCCGCCGCTGTTCCAGAACGCGGACGCGGCACGCTCTAGCTTTTCCGCCAAGTGTGCGAACGGCGTACTCCCTGACTTGTACTCGAAAATTTCGGATTCTTCGCTCGGAAGACCGTGGAGATCGTCTAGCGTCCAGGCTTCAATCGCGGCGGGGTTTGTCGGGTCGTACATAAGGGCTCGCCTGTTTACTGGAAGGGGGAAACCACGTGTCGGTTCTCGACTGCGAGCGGAAACCGCTGATGACGTGAATCTTCACGAGGCCCGTTTCGGCCGCACATACGCGTCCGGCAGCACTCGATCCACGAACGCCCAAAACGTTCGGAAGGTTGGATAAACGGCTCATGTAAGACGATGCCCGGCCTGGGCGTGGCGCTGCTCGCGACGGTGGGGCCTGCGACTCGGGCCGGCAGGAGATCTCGGCCTTCGGGTCCAGCCTTCCCGCGGTTTCACCCTCTGAGAACGTGGTGACCATCCGTGTGTTCCCAAACGGGAAGTACGGCGTCAATGAGGCCAGGAACCTGGGCGTGAACGACCTGAAGGGCGTGTTCGCGAAGCTCTATGGGCAAAGGTCTGGAACGCGCGTTGTGCGCGTGCTCGGCTCCCCGGAGTGACTGGTACGACGTGGTCACGGCGGTGAACGCGGCGCGTGCCGCCGCGACGGTGTCGCGAACTACTCCGAGGACAGGTCAAGACGTATGGATCGAGCCGCTCAAGCCGCTTCCCGCCTCGGAGGCCACGGACACCGCCCGGCACTGAGACCCGCGTGGCTAGACGGGGGCAGAGACACAGTAGCGGAATCCGAGGCCACAGGGAACATCATCATTCCCTGTGGCTTTCCCGTGGAATCGCGCGGCTCCAAGCTCCGCCCGGGACCTCGCGCCGCCGGCTGCGGGACTTCCCGTTTCCCTTGTGTGCCCGCAGGCGCTGGCGCGGCTGCGGGGCGGCGCTCGACCTCCACCCTGCCTTCCTCGTCCCCTCAGTCAACGAGGTCACGAACACCGGAGCGTGCCCACTCCAGGGGAGGTCCGACCGGGCGCCATGTCATGGAAGAGTGCGCACCCCGGCTGCTCCACGACCGAGCGGGAATGCAACTTGTGTGATGTACCCACCATCAATCCTGGCCTGACTCTCCTCGCCTCGCGGCTTGCCGTTTCCCGTGGATGCGGGGTCATTCCTCGTGTTGGCGAATGAGGGAGAGCTAACTTCCGCCCGCGGGAGTGGGAGATTGTTATCCCGCAGCCCCGCGATCCAGCGACCGGTACTGGATCGCCTCCGACACGTGCGCGGTGCCGATCTCGGCCGCGCCTTCGAGGTCGGCGATGGTGCGGGCGATCTTGAGGACGCGGTGATAGGCGCGGGCGGAGAGGCCCAGCTTGGCGATGGCCGTGCGCAGGAGCGCGTCGCCCGCGTCGCCGATGCGGCAGAACTGGCGCAGGTCGCGCGGGGTCATGTGAGCGTTGGCGTGCACGTCCAACCGCTTCGTGAAGCGCTCGAGCTGGATCTGGCGCGCACGCCGCACCCGCTCACGGATCGCTTCGGAGGGCTCGCCCGCGCGGCCGTCGACCATGTCCTTGTAGCGCACGGCGGGGACCTCCACGTGCAGGTCGATGCGGTCCAGCAGCGGCCCGCTCACCCGCGCCATGTACCGTTGCACCGCCTGCGGTGAGCAGGTGCAGCGGTGCTGCATGTCGCCATGGTGGCCACAGGGACAGGGATTCATCGCGGCCGCGAGCATGAACGTGGCAGGATACGTGAGCGAGATGGCGGCGCGGGCGAGCGTGATCTCTCGATCCTCAAGCGGCTGGCGGAGAACTTCCAGCACGTTGCGGCGGAACTCGGGAAGCTCGTCCATGAAGAGGACGCCGTGATGGGCCAGCGACACCTCGCCGGGGCGCGGGTTGGAGCCGCCGCCGATCAGCCCCGCGTCGGAGATGGTGTGGTGCGGCGCGCGGAACGGTCGCGTCGCCACGAGCGAGCGCCCGGAGCCGAGCAGCCCGGCGACGGAGTGGATCTTCGTGGTCTCCAGCGCCTCGTCCAGCGTCAGCGGGGGGAGGATGCCGGGGATGCGGCGGGCCAGCATCGTCTTGCCCGAGCCGGGCGGCCCAACCATCAAGATGTTGTGCGCGCCCGCCGCGGCCACTTCCAGCGCGCGCTTGACGTGCTCCTGGCCCCTGACGTCCGCGAAGTCCGTGTCGTAGGTGGAGGCGGTGCGAAAGAGCGCTTCGCGGTCGAGGGTCGCGGGAGGGAGCTGGCCCTCGCCTTCGAGGAAGCGCACGACCTGGAGGAGGGTGCGGGCACCGCGCACTTCCACGCCCTCCACCACCGCCGCCTCGGCCACGTTCTCGTCGGGCAGGATCAGGCCCATGAGCCCCGCCTCCCGCGCGGCGATGGCGATGGGGAGGGCGCCGCGCACCGGCCGCAATCCGCCGTCCAGCCCCAGCTCGCCCACGAGCATGAAGTGCTTCAGGCGGTGCCGGGAGCGCATCTGGCCGGTGCTGGCCAGGATGCCCATCGCGATGGGAAGATCGAAGGCGCTGCCGTCCTTTTTTATGTCGGCCGGCGCAAGGTTGATGGTGATACGCCTCGGGGGGACGACGTGGCCGCTGTTCTGGACGGCGGCGATCACGCGCTCGCGGCCCTCCTTGACCGCACCCTGCGGCAGCCCGACGGTGTTGAACGAGGGGATGCCGCTCGCCACGTCCGCCTCGACGGTGACGAGGTAGGCGTGGATGCCGAGGACGGCGCCGGACAGGGCACGAGCGAGCACGGTTTGGGGCAGCAGGAGGAAGGTCGCCGCGGGGTGCGGTGGAGCAACCTTCACGGCGCTCGCGAACAGTGTCAAGCCACGGCCTGAAAAGGGTTTGCGAGCTGGCGCGTTCCGCTCTTTGACCGATCTTTGGCGGACAGCCGCGGGGCAGCCGACCCGCGGCTTTGGCGCGTTCCGGCTGGTCTGGCGGCGCACTTCCCCGCCCCTCTCCGATCGCTGAATCCTCTCCGGACTGCCACACGCGGCGCCGTTTACACCAGGAAGAATCCCGCTCACAAGGCAAGGCCTTCCAGCCTCGGCGCGGGGACGGGTAGCTTCGTCCGCCGGCAAGGATTCGCGCTGGGGACCACGCACCCGATCAATTATGCTCACGATCCGCGCACTGACGAAGACCTACCCGAACGGCGTACATGCGTTGCGGGGGATCGACCTCGACATCGGGCGGGGGCTCTTTGGGCTGCTGGGGCCGAACGGCGCCGGGAAGAGCTCGCTGATGCGGACGCTGGCGACGCTCCAGGAGCCGGACGCGGGGAGCATCGAGTTCGACGGGCTGGATGTGCTCGCGCAACCGGAGGCGCACCGCAGGCAGCTCGGCTATTTGCCGCAGCAGTTTGGGGTGTATCCAAGGGTGCCGGCGCTGGAGCTGCTGGACCACCTGGCGGTGCTCAAGGGGCTCGCGGAGCGGCGGTCGCGGAAGGAGCAGGTGGAGGCGCTCCTGCACCAGGTCAACCTGTGGGAGCACCGGAAGAAAGCGGTGAGCGGGTTCAGCGGGGGGATGCGCCAGCGCTTCGGGATCGCGCAGGCGCTGCTCGGCGACCCGCGCCTCATCATCGTCGACGAGCCGACCGCGGGGCTCGATCCCGAGGAGCGAAACCGCTTCCACAACCTGCTGGCGGAGGTGGCGGAGCAGGTCATCGTCATCCTCTCGACCCACATCGTGGAAGACGTGCGCCAGCTCTGCCCGCGGATGGCGATCCTGGCGGAGGGGCGCATCCTGCGCGAAGGGGCGCCGCGCGAGCTGGTGGCGGAGCTGGATGGGCGCGTGTGGGCCACGGTCGCCACCCAGGCCGCGGTGGAGGAGTACCGGGCGTCGATGCGGGTGCTCTCCACCCAGCTGTTCGAGGGGAAGACGCGGGTGCACGTGCTCGCGGACCATCGTCCCGAGCAGGGATTCGAGGCGGTGCAGCCGGGGCTGGAGGACGTGTACTTCAGCGTCCTCCAGGCGCGTGCGGCGTAGGGGGACGATGTTTCCGCTCCTGCGCTTCGAGTGGCGCCTCCAGACGCGCCAGCCCGCGTTCGCCGTCGCCGCGCTCCTCTTCCTGCTCCTGGGCGTCGGGCTGGTCGCTAGCGGCTACGGGCCAGAATCCGCCAACGTCAACTCGCCCTTCGTCGCCGCCCAGGTGATGGGCCTCCTCTCGCTGCCGGCCATTTTCCTGGCGACGGTCTTCTGCACCGCGGCCGCGCTGCGCGATGCGGAGCACGGGATGGAGGAGATCGTGCGCGGCACTCCGGTCGGGCGGTCGCGCTACCTACTCGGGCGCTTCGGGGGCGCGGTGCTGGCGGGCGCGTCGGTATTGGGGCTGGCGGCGCTCGGGATGTCACTGGCGCCCGTGCTGGCCGTCATCGAACCGGAGCGGCTGGGCCCCGCCGACCCCGCCGCGCCGTTCTGGGCGCTGGCGGTGATCGGCATCCCGAACCTGCTCCTCCTGGCCGCGACCGTCTTCACCGTGGCGGTGCTGACGCGGAGCGCGCTCGCCGGCTACGTGGGAGCCCTGGCGCTGTATGCGGGGTATTTCCTTGTAGCCTATCTGCTCGCGTCGCCGCTCATCGCCGGCGCGGCGCCCGCGTCGGCGGAGACGCTGGCGCGGGCGGCGATCCTGGACCCGTTCGGGATCTCGGCGGTGTTCGAGCAGGCGCGCTCGTGGACGCCACACGACCAGAACTCGCGCTACGTCGCGCTCCGGGGGGCGCTACTCGCCAACCGGCTCCTGTGGCTGGCCGTCGCGGCCGGGGCGCTGGCGCTCGCGCGGTGGCGCAACGACGGCTTGCGGGCGCCCCGGCAGCGCGCGGTCCGAGCGCCCGCGGAGGTGAGGCCGGCCGTGATCCCCGCGTACCGGCCCGTGGCGGCCAGCGCGCGGGGCACGGGGCGGGCGGCGTTCCTGTCGACGGTGCGCGCGCAGACGGCGTACGTGCTGACCAGCCGGCCCTTTCTGGCGCTGATGGCGCTCTGGGTGATCGTGCTGTGGGCGAACCTCTCGGGCGGAGAGGCGGCGGAGTACGGGTCGCGCGCCTATCCCACGACGGGGCTGCTGCTCGGCATCGCCGCGCGGCTCCTGTCGGATCTCGGGATGGCGGTGGTCGTCTTCTTCAGCGCGGAGCTGGTCTGGCGGGAGCGCTCGGCGGGGATCGCGGAGCTGGTGGACGCGACGCCGGCCCGGAGCGCGGTCTTCTACCTGGCGCGGCTGGGGACGCTGTTGGTGGTGATCGCGGTGCTCTGCGCGGCAACGGGGGTGACGGTCGTGGCGATGCAGGGATCGCGCGGCTACACGCACTTCGAGCCGATGCTGCACCGGCGGCTGCTGGCGGCGGCGGGCGTCCCGCTCGTCCTCTTCGCCGTGGCGGCGCTTCTGGCGCAGACTCTGAGCCCCAACCGCTCCGCGGGGATCCTGCTGGCGGCGCTCACCGCCATGATCACGCTGCACGGCGAGGCGCTCGGGCTCGGCCCGCTCCTCCGCTACGGCGCCATCCCGCCCGTCCCGCACTCGGACATGGCGGGTGATGGGCAGCCGGGCGCGGCGGCGCGGTGGTTCATGCTGTACTGGGGGTTGTGCGCGGCGCTGCTCGCCCAGGTCACGTACGGACTCTGGCGGCGCGGCACCGCGGGGTCGCTGCGGGCGCGAATCCGGGCGCTTCCGGCGCGGCTTGGGCGGCGAGGGGTGGCCGGCGCGCTGTCGTGTGCCGTCCTCGTGCTGGTCACGGCGGGGTTCCTCTTCCACAACACGCACCGGCTGAACTCCTCCGAAACGGAGGACGAGGCCGCGCGCTGGAGGGCGGGCTACGAGCGCGCGTACAAGCGCGTGGAGTCAGCGCCGATGCCGAGCATCGTGGCGGTGCGAGCGGACGTGGAGATCTTCCCCGAGCAGCGGCGTTTCGCGGCGCGCGGCGTCTACCGGCTGCGCAACGAAACTGCGCGGACGATCGACACCGTATGGGTCACGGTCGGGCGGCAGACGGACGGGGTGCGGCTGTGGGTGGAGGGCGCGGACCCGGTGGTGCGCGATGCGCGGTTCGGGATGTACGCGTTCCGGTTGCGGCGCCCGCTCATGCCCGGCGCGGAGGCGCGCATGGGCTATCACCTGGAAGAAGCGCAGCGGGGAATCCGGGCGTCGGGGTTCGACCTGTCCATCGCCGACAACGGCACCATGCTCGCCCACCACGCCGCCTTCCCGACGCTCGGCTACCGCGGCAGCCAGGAGCTCACCCGGCCCGCGGACCGTCGCGAGTACGGCCTGCCGCCGCGGCCCGAGCAGACAGTGGAGGAGGAGGACGGGCCGGCGCTCGACCGCGCGTCATTCGAGACGACGGTCTCCACGAGCGCGGACCAGATCGCGGTGGCGCCGGGGGAGCTGACCGGAGAATGGCGTCGGGGAGGGCGGCGCTTCTTCCGCTACCGCACGGCTGGCCCCGTCAACGCGCGCTTCGGCTACGTCTCGGCGCGCTACGAGGTGCGGCGCGTGGTGCGCAACGGCGTGGCGATCGAGGTCTACTTCCACCCGGCGCACGCCACCAACGTGGACCGTATGCTGCGCACGGCCGCGGCGTCGATGGAGCTGTTCACGCGCGCCTTCGGCCCCTATCCGCATCGCACGCTGCGCATCGTGGAGGTGCCCGGCTACTGGAACTTCGGTGCGTACGCGCTGCCGGGGATGGTCTACTTCCCCGAGAATCGCGGCTTCCTGACCGACGCGCGCGACCCGCGGCAGATCGACCTGATCGGGCGGCGTGTGGCGCACGAGGTGTCGCACCAGTGGTGGGGGCACCAGGTGAACGCCGGCGCGGGGCCGGGCGCCGCCACCCTCACCGAGTCGCTCGCCAAGTACTCGGAGCAGATCGTGCTGGAGCGGCTCCATGGCCGCGCGCACGTCGCCAGGATCGTGGAGGCCGATCTGGAGCGGTACGCGCAGGGCCGAACCCGCGAGCGCGACCCGGAGCCGCCGCTCTCGCGGATCGTGGACCAGTCGCACCTCTACTATGGAAAGGGCGCGGTCGTCATGAACGGTCTTCGCGATCTGGTGGGGGAGGATCCGATGAACCGCGCGCTGCGGCGTCTGGTGGCGGATCACGGCGGCGCTCGCTCGCGGCCGCAGGTACGCGACCTTGTCCGGCTGCTCCAGGATGGCGCGGGCCCGGAGCGGAGCGCCCTGATCGCCGAATGGCTGGAGGGGGTGGTGCTGTACGACATGTCGGCCGATTCCGCCCGCTACCGTCCGCTCGGCGACGGGCGGTACGAGGTGACCGCCATCATCCAGGCCCGCAAGCGCGCACTCCGCGCGGACGGTGAGGCCGAGGTGCCGCTCGACGAGCTGATCGACCTCGGGATTGCGCCGGCGGAGGGTGGTTCGCCTGCAGTCTCCCGGCACCGGCTGCGCTCGGGCCGCAACCTCGTGCGGGTGGTCGTGCGCGGGCGTCCCGGCGATGTCACCGTCGACCCCCACGTGCTGCGGGTGGAGGTTGAGCGGCGCGACAACAGGGTGGTCGCGACCGAGGCACCTTTGTGAGCCAATGCTCGTTCCCGCCGCGGTGATGGCGAGCACCGGTTCGCGCACGCTGCGTCTGGCCGCGTGGATGGCGTTCGGGTTCGCGGCCGGGTTGGTCCTTCAGCAGGTCCGGGGCGGCAGCGACTGGATGGCCGCCGTCCCGTTCGCGCTGGTGCTGGCGGTTGCAAGCGGCGTGAGCTCCTGGCGCGCGGGCGTCTCCGTCCCTGGGCGCGCCTGGCACGAGCTGCCGTGGTTCGCGTGCGTGGTGCTCGGCTCGGGGTTGCTGGCCGTCACCTCGCACCGGTTCGTCCGAGCTGGGACGTCAGCTTTCGACGGGGGCGGCGACTTGTTGGCGTTCGCGTGGATGGCGGCGGCATCGGCGGCGGTCGCGCTGCTGGCGCATGCGGTGGAGTACGCGCGGCGGCACCGGGAACGGCAGATGGTGGAGCTGCGGCTTCAGGCGGAGCTTGCGCGCGCCGAGCTGGAGCGCACCTCCGCAGAGCTGCGCGCGCTCACGATGCAGCTCGACCCCCGGTTCCTCTTCGACGCTCTTCACACGGCGGCCGGCCTCCTTCGCGGCGCCCCCGCGAAGGCCGAGCAGATGATCGTGCGCCTGGCGGACCTGCTTCGCCACGCCATGACCGGCGCGGCACGCCCGGAGGTCGCGCTCGAAGAGGAGATCCGCACGCTGCAGCACTTCGTGGAGATCGAACGGCTGCGGGGCCGGCTGCAAGTCGAGTGGGCGGTGGATGAGGATGCGCTCGACGCCTTCCTCCCCTGCATGACGCTGCAGCCGTTGGTGGAGAGCGCGATGATGCACGGCATCGCGCCCGCCGGAGAGAGACGGCTGCGCATCGCGGCACGCCGAGCGGAGAGCTGGCTCGAGGTGGAGGTCAGCGACGGCGGCGCGGTCGGCGCAGTGGCGGGCGGGGCGCTCGGGGCTGGCGACGGCAGGGACTTCGGCAACATACGGCAGCGGCTGGCGCAGCTCTACGGCTCGGAACAGGCCTTGGATGTTCTCCCCCACGCCACGGGTGGCATCACGGCGCGCCTCCGCATTCCGTGGCACGAGGAGGAGACGGTCCCGACGCCCGCGCCGGGGCCGACGGAGCGCCAGATCGCGGAGCAGGTGGGGGGCGCACGGACGCCGCCACTGCTCGTCTGGCTGCTGCTGACGGGCGGGCTCGTGTTCCTCTGGTGGGGCGAGTACGCCGATCTGGTCGGCGCCCGGCGGGCGGGGGGCGGCATCGTCACGGCCACGGAGGCGTTCGGTTGCCTGCTGATGACCACGGCCGTCATCGTCCACCTGGTGTACCGCGCGTTCCGGGCGAGCGCCGCGCGTACCTTTCCGGACGGCGGCTGGCGCTCGAGAGTGCGGCCGCACCTCCTGCCGGGGCTGGGCTCCGCGGCGCTGCTCCTGGCCAGCGACGTGGTCTCGGGCGCCGTGCTGCGCGGGTGGAACCGTACCGTGCCCGAAGTGGCGGGGCCGATTTTCCTCGCATCTCTCGTCGCCTACGTCGCGCTGTACGCCGCCATCGCCGTCGCCGCCGACGCGATGGAGTACGCGAGGCGGCACCGGGAGCGGCAGAGGGTGGAGCTGCGGCTGCAGGCCGAGCTCGCGCGCGCCGAGCTGGAGCGCACTTCGGCCGAGCTGCGTGCGCTGACGATGCAGCTCAACCCGCACTTCCTCTTCAACGCCCTTCACGCCGCTACCGGCCTGCTGCGAGGCGCGCCCGCCACGGCCGAGATGATGATCGCGCGCCTGGCCGGCCTCCTACACCACGCCATGAGCGGCGCCGGACGCCAGGAGGTCACTTTGAGCGAAGAAATCGAGACGCTGCGGCACTTCGTCGATGTCGAGCGGCTGCGGCTGCAGGAGCGGCTCCAGGTGGAGTGGGCCCTGGACGACGACGCGCTCGGCGCCTTCCTCCCGCACATGTCGCTGCAGCCGCTGGTGGAGAACGCGGTGAAGCACGCCATCGCTCCCGCCGGCGAGGGGCGGCTGCGGATCGCGGCGCGGCGGGCGGGGCGCTGGCTGGAGGTGGAGGTCAGCGACGATGGCCCGGGCGCGGCGGCGGGAGATGCGCCGGGCGCCGGAATCGGCCTAAGCAACACGCGGGCGCGGCTGGCGCAGCTCTACGGCGCCGACCAGTCGCTCGACCTGTTGCCGCGCGCCGCGGGCGGCACCACCGCGCGCCTCCGCGTTCCCTGGCACGAAGCGACGATCATGGACCGATGAGCACCCCCATCCGCACGCTGATCGTGGACGACGACGCCATCGCGCGGGGCCGCATCGCCGCGCTCGTCGCCGCCGACGCCGAGCTGACGGTGGCTGGAGAGTGCGCCAACGGGGCGGACGCGATCCGCCAGCTCCGCGACTCGCCGCCCGACCTGGTCTTCCTCGACGTGCAGATGCCCGGCGTGGACGGCTTCGGCGTGGTGGAGGCGATCGGCGCGGCGAGCATGCCGGTGACGGTCTTCGTCTCCGCGCACGTGGAGTTCGCGCTCCGCGCCTTCGAGGCGTACGCCCTCGACTACCTGCTCAAGCCGTTCGACGAGGAGCGCTTCCGCACCGCGGTGGAGCGGGCCAAGGAGGCCGTCCGTTCCAGGCGCACCCTGGAGGACCCGCGCATCGCGGCACTCATCTCCTTCATGCACGCCCCCGAGAGCCCGCGCTACCCGGAGACGCTCGCCATCAAGGTCGGCTCCCAGCACCGGTTCATCCCCGTGGCGGAGATCGACTACCTGGAGGCGGACGGCAACCACATCGTCATCCACAGCGGCACCACGCGGCGCACGCTGCACAAGTCGCTCACCGCCCTCGAGCAGCGCGTCCTCGATCCCGACCGCTTCGTGCGCATCCACCGCTCCACAATCGTCAACCTCGCCCGGATCGCGTTCGTGGAGCCGCTCCTCCACGGCGACCTGACCGTCACCCTGAAAGACGGTACCCGCCTCCCCTGCAGCCGCCGCTTCCGCGCGCGTCTGCAGGAAAAGGTGCACTTCGCGAGCTAAAGTCTCCGCCGCCATCGCCACCGCCGAGCCCCTCGCGTCTGGCGGCTGGCGCGTGACGCTCGACGTGCAGGCCCGCAAAGTCGTCCACACTGCGGGCGCGGAGACCGGGGTGCCGATGAACCTCCAGATCGGCGTCTTCGCCCGCGGCGCGCCGCTCTACGTGCGCATGCACCGCATCCCGCAGGCCGGCAGCGCATCACCGTCATCGATTCGCGCAACCCGCTGATCGACACCACGCCGGATGACAACGTGGCGCAGGCGAAGTAACACAAGGCCTCACACAGAGCCACAGAGGGGACAGCAAGAACAGAAAAGGGTTTCCGTTCTCCTTTCCGTCTACCTCTGTGGCTCTGTGTGAGGCCAGCAGTTAGGCCGCCAGCGACGCCACGCAGACCCCCAGCACGGCCAACGCCGTCATCGCGGGGGATGGGTCGTGACGGTAGCGGCCGGTGAGCTGCACGCCAAAGAGCACGGCCATCACGGGCAGGCTGTGCGCGAATACGACGCACACGGCCATCAGCGCCCAGCAGACCGAGACGCAGCTCGCGCCCGCCATCGCGCCGAAGCGTGCGCAGTCCGCGTCCGCGCGCCAGCCGCGCGGCGCGAGCGGCATCGTGCGCCCGCAGCGGCGCAGCATCCGCCTGCGGAAGGGCGCGACCTCCCACAACACCGCCGCCGCCGTCGCGACGCCCGCCACCACCGTCGACCCCGCGACGCGGCCACCGATGCCGAGTGCAGCCACGATCGCCGTCATCGCGAGCATCCACACCGCGAGGTAGCCGGCCAGGAACCCCGCGACGCCGCGATGCCGCCGCCGCCTCAGGCTCGATCGCGCGACGTGCCGCACGTGCGGGATGGTCAGCGGCAGCATCATCGCGGCCACCATCGTCATCGTCCAGCGCAGGTCCGCGCCCGACGCGGCCTGCGCGTGCGCGTGTGGATGCGGCACGGCGAGCATCCACGCCCACGCACCCGCGGCGGCCGCGAGCACCCACCACTCCGGGTGCCGCCATCCGAAGCGGCGCGCGCGGTGCAGCACGCCAGGCGCAGCAGCAGACGCCCTCATGTGTAGAAGAGGCTCACGCGCCCCGCGCTGACGCCGCCCTCGCGCGGGTCCGCATCGGCGTCCAAAGAGCGTCGCACGGGAGTGAACGTCACCCGCAGCCGCGCGGGGTCCCAATCGCCGGCGTCCTCCAGCCCGCGCGCGATGGCGGTGATCTCGAACGAAAAGGTGAGCCCGCCGCCGCCGTGCCGCTCGTCGCCGCGGGACGCCTCCGCCACGCCAAACATGGAGATCTGGCCGGCGCGGCGCTCGGGGTGGTCGGCGGCAGCGGCGCCTGGCGGCAGGTTGACGTGCACCATGTACGACGACGCCGCGAGCTCGCTCCCCTCCACGTTCTCGATCTTGAGGTACACGCGCCGCAGTTCCTCCTCGATGTCCGACAGGAACTTGAGCGCGGGCCCGGTGGGTGCCGACACGACAACGACGGCATCACTGGGACCGGCGCCGAGCGGGGTGCGCTTCTCCGTCGCGCCCACCATCTCCGGCTGCACGTCTTCGACGATCGGCTTCAGCGGCCGCCGGGCGGACTTCAGCGAGGGGTGCGCCCCCGGCAGCGAGAGGCTCTCGTAGCGATAGCCCAGCGGCTGCGCCCTCGTGTCGACCACGTCCCCCACCTCCAGCGTCACCGCCGCGTCGCCGCTCCCGATGGTGAACCGCATCGCGCGCCACTTCGCGCCGGTGGGGTTCGCCCGCCGGACGTCCGTCTGCGCGAGCCACGCATCCCAGAGCCGGTCCAGGTTGCAGTGGTGCAGCCAGAAGACGGGATCGAGGCCGGCGGTCCGGAACCGGCTCATCCACCCGAGCGGGTTCCTCCCCCCGACCCCCATGTGGACGCCGCCGTGCGGAACGTTCTCCAGGCTCCCCACCACCCCGCCCGCATCGTTCCACCCCGTCACCGCGCCGCCGAATCCCCCTGTGTTCGGATCGGCGAACACCTTTTCGCGCATGGCGTCGTCCACCAGCACCGCGCTGGCCGGCAGCTTCGCGCCATCGTTCATCCCGGGCGCGCGCTGGTCCGTGTACAGCGGGTTGGGCTCGCCGGAGGGCATCGTCGGCTGACGGAAGGCGGGCGGCAGCATGCGCACGTCGCTCCGCGTGGGATCGCTGTAGTCCCAGTACGGCAGCGCCCAGTCGCCCGGCCCGCCGAGCCCGGCAACCGCGGCGCGCACGACGGTTTCGAAGTAGTGCAGGTAGATGCGGTGCCAGGGAAGGAAGTACCAGCTCGCGTGCTGGCACGCGTTCCACGTGGCGCCCCGGGGCCAGCGGCTGCGCGGGATGTCGGTGCCGTGCACCGCGGCCAGGTAGCCCCAGCTCGTGGGATCAGCGAAGTGCTCCCCGTTCCGCGACCGCAGCTCGTCGACTGCCCGCGCGTACCACTGGAGGGTGGGGTGCCAGGGATCTTCCCCGCTCAGCTTCCAGACGTCGCGCCGCTCGAACATTCGGTGGTCCCATGGGAAGCGTGATGGAGAACGCCTGCACCATAGGACGGACTGCGCCCGCGGAATTCCCTGCGCCGAGGAGTCAACCCACCTCGGTCACGCCGATGCGCGCGCGGCGACGGGCCCACGAACCCCGCGCAGGATCAGGGAAACGACGAGCACCGACCACAGCATCGCGGCCGCGATCAGCACCAGCCCCGCCCAGTGCGCATCTCCCAGCCGGTGGATCAGCGCGAGCGGGACGATCCCCGCGAGCACCATCGCCACACCCAGTGGTCGGCGCACGGGCGCGTCTCGCACGAACCGGTACTCCAGCAGCAGCGCCGGCACCCCGCCGAGCACGACCCCCAGCGCCTCCCGCTCGTACTCGCCCTTCCCCACCGCCCCGGCCACCAGCCCGACGACGATGGCGGCCATCCCGAGCATCCCCACCACCACGAAGCCCCTGAACGGCCGCCTCGCCAGCGACCCCTCCAGCCGCCGCCACGCCGGCCCGTACGCCGCCAGCAGCAGCGTCCCGGCGACGACGGAGCCCAGCACGTCCCCCAGGAAGTGCACCCCCAGGTACAGCCGCGAGACTCCAACCAGCACCGTCACCGCCGCGGGCACCCACAGCGGCACGCGCTCGCGCACGTACAGCACGCCCCACAGCAGCAGCGCAAGCAGCACGTGCCCGGAAGGAAAGCTCCCGATCCCGATGATCTCGTAGCGGACGATGGAAGGATCGTTGGGCCGGGGCGTGCTGAAGAGCTGGTTGAGCGCCAGGCTCGCGAGCGCGTTCACCACCACGACCCCGCCCACGGCGTACGCATCCCTGCGCCCCCACAGCAGCAGCGCGAGCGCCACCACCAGCACCACCCCCCACGGCGTCCCCAACTCCGACACCACCCAGAACCACACCGGGTGCCCGAGCCCAAACAATCGCTGCACCCACGCGATGGTCTCGTGCCTGAACAGCTCGCTGACGATGGGCGGCAAGGCTTTCCTCGCAAACGTTCATGGCGGCCGGCGCACATCGGCGACTGTATCGCAAGCCATGTGTGGATGCGAGGTGTGGGCCAGCGGAGAAGGCGCGCGTTCGCAAAGTCGAACCCAGCAGCGACCTGATCCGAACATTGGCCGACTTTATGCATCGCACCCGTAATAGGTGGCGCATGCCGCGACACCGGTCCACCCTCTCAAGTGAGGCCCAATGTTCCGCAACAAAGCATCTCCCCGAGACCCCGCTCCGCCCGGCCCGGCGCGTGCACTGAGGAGAACGCACGATGTCGGTACCGATCGCATCTCATTCGATATGGTTTTCGAATGCGGGTGCGATCCATGCCGATCTTAAGCGCTCTTGTCAGCTCGACCCCGCACTGGGTCGTCGTTATTTTAACAGGGATGGCTAGCTACATACTTCTTGTCCGCGGGACTGCCGCTATCTGTCAGGTCACCATCGTTTCCTTCACAAGAATCGTGGTGACGTACCACACCTCGAAGAAGGCAATCAGGTTGGCTCGCGAGAGCCAATTGCCGGAGATGATTCAGGCAGGCTCGGAAGATGACGGCAATCACGAGCAGGACGCCGGCAAACCCAAGAAAAAGCCCGGCAAGTAAGTGGACCCATCCGTGCCGCTCTGGTGTTCATCACCAGAGCGTTTTTACATGGGGGCTCTAAGACGACCCACCTACAAATCGTCCAGACTTCCGCTGGGAAAGGCGGGCTCGCCGTAGAGCACGCGGCCAATTCAGTACGGTCAACTCAAATCCAGCATCTGGGAAGCCTACCGTTCAGCCCCAGCTTGCAACAGAAAACACTACCTTTGATCTGTGGGGGGGCCTCACCCCGGCCTACCTCTTCTTTTTGCACACCTAGTACCCACCACCCCAATCTTTAGTCTCAAGGCGCGGTTGGCCCTCTCCAGCAGAGCGAACGCGGTACGGACACGTCGTATCCGTTGCGTGGGCTAGTTCGTGACGGGTGGTACGCCGAGTAGATGCTTTCGACCTTGCTCCGTCGAACTTCGCGCTCAATCACCTAGCCGACCCGCTTCGGGCGACCTTGACCACTAGCTTCAGCTGGCCTGATGATGAGCCGAACCTCTCCTTCGCCCACTGAGGGGACGTCTCCGCGAACTGATCAAAGTTGTTCAGTTAGGCTTTGGATCTCAGTCACCCCGGCTGCAGCACCTCCGCCGGCTGTAGCTGCCCGATCGCCTGCTCCAGCCGCACCAGCACGCCCTGGATCGCCTCGACCGAAGCGGCGCCGACGGAGAGGCGGAACCAGCCGGTGTCGTCGTGGAAGCCAAAGGATTGGAAGGGGATGACGGCGGCGCCCGCGCTCTCCAGCAGGAAGCGGCGGATGTCGACGTCGGTGTCAAGGGTGTGGCCGGCGGGGGTGCGGTAGCCACTGAGGGCGAAGCGGACGCTGAGGTAGATGGCGCCCTCGGGGGCGATGGCGTCCACGGGGAGGCCGCGGTCGCGCAGGGCGGCTATGCCGGCGTACAGCAGCTGCAGCCGCTCGTTCAGGGCGGCGCGGAAGCCGTCCAGGTACTCGTCCATCGCCGCGTCGTCGGCCAGGAAGCGGGCGACGGCCACCTGCTCGGCGCGCGGAGCCCAGGCGCCCACGTGGCCCAGCAGGCTCGCCATGCGCCGCGTCACGTCCGCGGGCGCCACCACCCAGCCCACGCGCAGCCCGGTGGAGGCGAATGCCTTCGAGGTGCCGTCCACGAAGATGGTGAAGTCGGCCATCGCGGGGCGCAGCGACACGGGGTTGACGTGCCGCACCCCGCCGAAGGTGAGCATCCAGTACACCTGGTCGTACAGCAGATAGAGCGGGCGCTCGCCCGGCCCGCGCCGCGCGTTCTCCTCCAGCACCAGATCGCAGATCCCGCCCAGCGCATCGGCGTCGAAGGCGGTGCCGGTGGGGTTGAGCGGTGAGTTGATGACGAGGAGGCGCGCGCCGCGGACGGCGTCCTCCAGCGCATCACGGGTGGGGAGGAAGCCGCTCTCCGGCCCACACACCACCGGCCGGCCGCGCGCGCTGGCGAGGTGGACGTAGTGGTTGTTGTTCCACGAGGGGACCGGGTAGACCACGATGTCGCCCGGGTCCACCACGGCGCCGTACGCGCCGTAGAGGCCGGGGCGCGAGCCGCCCGTGATCAGCACGCTCTCCACCGGGTACTCCAGTCCAAGCCGCCGGCGGAAAAGCTCCACCACGGCGCCGCGCAGCGCCGGCATCCCGTCCGAGGGCGGGTAGTTGGTCTCGCCCGCCCGCAACGCTTCGGTGATGCCCTGTAGAAGCGGCGCTGGGATGGGGAACTGCGACGAGTCGAAGTCGCCGACGGTCAGGTTGCACACGTCGGCCCCGGCGGCGACCATCGCCCGCACCTCCGCGGCGATGCGGAGGATCTCGGAGCCGACCAGGTGAGCCGCCCTCTCGGAGACGCGCAGGTCCATCGTGTTCTCTCCCTTGGTCCGATGCTCGCGGGCCGGTGCGGCCTGCGCTGGGCGCTGAGGATAACCGCCGCGAAGGGTCGTCCGCAACACGGGGCGGGGTGGGTCGCGGATGCCGCAACGGCGGGGCTCACGCGGAGGCGCGGAGACGCAGAGAGAGGTGCGAGCGAACAGGCGGCCGGCGGCGGCGGCTTGACAATATCGTCAGGATCTCTAACAATGAAACAAGCGGGAGGTCCGGCGGTATCAAGGTAGGGAACGCGGCCGCGCCTGGGCGGCCGAATCTGCCGACATGAATTTGGAAGCACGGCTTCCAATATAGGATTTCGACTCGATCGATCGTTTTGCTCGACGGCGTAAGCGCCACGCTCGCAACCCTCATCCCGGTTATCGTCATGGAGCTGACCCACGCGGACCTGGCAGGCGCGATGTTCACCACGCTCAAGGAGCTGAGGCACCTGGCGGAGCAGCAGTACGGGCAGCTCTTCGTCCCCACCGAGGTGCTGTCGAAGACCACGCTGCGCATGGTCGTGGAGCTGCGGCTGGAGGCGCTGGGGCGCGTGGTGCTGCACGCCGAGCGCGCGCGCCACTGGCAGCCCTACCGCGTCACCCGCATCGAAAACGCGAGCGAGGCCCGCGTCCTGCGCATCGCCATCTGAGGACCGCCGTCTCGAACGGAGACACGGAAAAGACACGGGGCAAGCGGCGAGATCCTCCTTTCGTTCTCGCCGTTTCCTCCGTGTCGCTGTGTGACGCCGCGGTTCGTTGTTCGTCAGCGTTCCGACGTCGCCGGCTCTCCCCGCGAGGCAATCCAGTGCATGCGTAAGATCGACACCCGCAACTTCAGCCGCGCCACCCGCACCACGCCCAAGGAGATCAACCGGCAGATCGCGCTCAACCTGGTCCGCGAGCACCAGCCGATCTCGCGCGCGGACCTGGCCCGGCACATGGGCGTGGCGCGCGGGATGGTGACGCCGCTGGTGAACGATCTGCTGGCCGAGGGGCTGATCTACGAAGGAACCACCGGGAACCCGCCGCGCGGCCGCAAGCCCACGCTCCTGCACGTGCGCTCGCACGACCGCCTCGCCATCGCCATCGACGTGCGGCTCAGCCAGACGCACGTGATGCTGTGCGACTTCAGCGGGCAGATGATCGCGCTGGAGCGCTTCGCCACGCCCGTCACGCCCGCCGAGTTGGTAGCCGAGATGGCGCGCCGAACGGAGCGGATGCTGGCGGACAATCGCGAGGCCGGGGAGTGCGAGGGGATCGGCCTGGTGGTGCCGGGGATGGTGGACCGCGTCACGGGCACGCTGGTGCACGCCCCCACGCTGGGCTGGCGCGACGTGGACCTGCGCGGCGAGCTGAGCCGCGCCACGGGGATGACGGTGCACATCGAGCGCGACGCCATCGCCTGCGCCCTGGCCAAGATGTGGCTCGGCCCGGCGGACGGAGGCGCGCAGGACAGCTTCGTCTATCTCACGGTGTCGGACGGTGTGGGCGCGGGGCTGGTGGTGAACGGCGAGGTGTTCCGCGGCCACCGCGACGCCGCGGGGGAGTTCGGGCACGTCCCGCTGGCGCTGGAGGGGCCCTTCTGCCTGTGCGGCTCGCGCGGGTGCCTGGAGGCGCACACCTCCACCTCGGCGACGATCGCGCGCTACCTGGGCCGCCCGCTCGAAGGGCGCGACAGCTACGCCGAGATCCGCGCCACGGGCCTTACCGTGAGCGACTTGGTGGCGCGCGCACGCGGCGGCGACGGGCGCGCCCTGGCCGCGCTGGAGGAGAGCGGGCGCTTCCTGGGGGTGGGGATCGCGGTGATCGTGAACGCGCTGAACCCGGCGCGCATCATCGTGGGCGGGGAGCTGCTGGCGGGCTGGGACCTGATCTCCCCCACGATGCACGCCGCCATGAAGGAGCGCACCCTCACCCTGGGCGCCGCCGCCACCCCCGTCATCCCCGAGCCCGCCGACGAACAGACCCGCCTCCGCGGTGCCGCGGCGCTCATCGTGGCGCCGATGTTCGCGGCGGCGGATGTGGGGTGAGGGGGGCGGGGGGATGAAGGGGGGGACCCCTGCTCGCCCGGCGGTTGAAACCGCTGCAACAACCGCGGGAAGCCTGCCTTCGCAGGCTCCGGGGGGGCGAGGCCGGCGCCCGGTCGCCGGGGGCTAAAGCCCCCGGCTGGAACTACGGGAAGACCGCTGAAGCGGTCTCGTGCAGCCAGGCATCAGAGCCCGAGTCCGCGAAGGCGGACTTTGTGCTTTTGTTGCAGCGAGTTCACTCGCCCGGCTCGCTCACCCGCAGCCGCAGGTGCACCGTCGTGCCCTCGCCGGGGGTGGAGTCGACCGTCACCTCGCCGCCCCACGACTCCACCAGGCGCCGCACGATGGCCAGGCCAAGGCCGGTGCCGCTGCTGCGGGTCGAGAACTGGGGCTCGAAGATGCGCGGCAGGAGCTCGGGGGGGATGCCTTCGCCCGTGTCGGCGACGTCCAGGTGCAGCCATTCGCCACCGCCGACCGGCGCGGCGGTGATGCGGATCTCGCCGCCGGAGCCGTCCATGGCGCCGCGGGCGTTCTCCAGCAGGTTGATGAGCACCTCCTTCAGCTCGCCCACACGCGAACGCACGCGGGGAGCGTCGGGCGGCACGTCGAGGGAGTAGAGCACCCCCTCCGCGCCGCCACCGCCGCGGTAGAGGGCGAGCGTCTCGCCGGCCACGCGGCCCACGTCCACCGCCTCCACACCCGCTGCAGTCTCGGCGGGGGTGCCGAAGCGCGCGAAGGCACGCGCGATCTCGCCCAGCCGGTCGATCTCGCCGAGGACGGAGTCGGCGTTGCGCTCCAGGATGGCGCCGAAGTCGCCGCGCCCGTCGGCGTAGGCGCGGCGAAGGTGCTGCACGGCCAGCTTCATGGGGGTGAGCGGGTTCTTGATCTCGTGCGCCACCTGCCGCGCCATCTCACCCCACGCCAGCACCCGCGCCGTGCGGATCTCGGCCGTCACGTCCTCCAGCACCACCACGGCGCCGGGACGCCCGCTGCGCACCGGGAGCGGACGCAGCCGCAGCCGGATCACGCGCCCCTCCACCTCCCGCTCCTCGCTCCACTCGCCCGTCGTCGCGGCGAGGTCGCTGTCCAGGAAGTTGCGCACCGCCTGCGCGACGGCCGCGGGAAGCGGACGGTCGTCGGGGATCGGCTCGCCGGGCTGCGGCATGGCGCCCAGGATCTGCCCGGCGCGCGGGTTGATCAGCGCCACCCGCCCACCCGCGTCCAGCGCGATTACCCCGGTTGCCGCCTCGGCGACGATGGCCTCGGTGCGACGCTTCTCGCCCACCAGCTCCGCCTGCGTCTCGCGGAGGCCGTGCACCATCTCGTTGAAGGCGTGGAAGAGGCGCCCGAACTCGTCGCTCCTTTCCTCGGGGAGGCGCACGGAGAGGTCGCCCTCGCCCACGCGCGCGGCGGCGAGGCTCATCCCCTCGATGGGCCGCGAGAGGGCGCGCCCCACGCCCAGCGCCAGGATCACGGAGAGCACGGCGCCCAGGAGGCCTGCCAGCAGCACCACGTCGGTCAGCTCGCGCTGGCGCCGCGCGATCTCGCCCGCGGCCAGCGGCGTGGGCGATGCCAGCACGTCCGACGCGGCCAGACGGCGGTACGCCACCAGGTACGGCTGCCCGGCGAGGCGCCGCTCCTCGCGCTCCTCCACCGACTCGCTCACGGCGAATGCGAGGTAGGTGGACGGCGCGAGCCAGGTGTGGTAGAGCCCCAGGTCTATCACCTCGGGCGACGCGGCCTCGGCCAGGACGCCGTGGTGGTAGAGGAGGAGGTCGATGCCGATGTGCTGCGACACCTCGGCCAGCGTGGAGCCCTGCACCTCGGCCACGGCCTGCGTGAGGCCGCGCTCCGCCACCGCCGCAGCCGTCCTCACCACCTCGCGCGAGAGGGCGCGGTACGCCGTGCCACCGAACGCGGCCATGGGGAGGAGGAAGAAGGCGAAGAGCGCGATCGTGAGCTGCCCGCGGAAGCTCCACACGCGCCGCCACTGGCCCGATGCGAGCCCCAGCGGTTCGCCGCAGAGCGTGCGCGCGGCGGCCCAGAGCGCCACCAGCACGCCCAGGATCAGCACCTGCGCCAGCAGCGCCCTCGCCGCCAGGATCTCCGTGGAGGGCGAGGGCACCAGCAGATGCGCGTGCTGCGCCCCGCTGGGGAAGCTGACCGCGGCCTCGCTTCGCCACCCCTGCTCCGCGCGCACCCACCGCATCCGGCCGGGCGGAATCGCGGGGCGGCCGGCGGCGGGAGCCAGCGAGAGCGCCACCGCGTCACCGGCGCCGGCCTCCTCCTCCGGATCGAGGAAGCGGGCCAGCGCGGTGGAGCGCCCCAGGTGCCGGCGCGGCGGCACCGCCACCGACACCGTCTGGCCGCCCGGCAGCGTCACCGCCAGCAGGTACTGGAGCTGGTCCGATCCGGTGAAGCGCTGCACCAGCGGCTCCTCCGCCTCGCGCGCGGCGCGGAGCACCTCGGCGATGCGATCGGCGGGGATCTGCGCGTCGCTCAGCCGCAGCTCGGCCGCGGGGCTCTCCCCCGTCCACAGCGTGACGCGCGCCTCGTAGCCCTCCTTCGCCAGCCCGCTTTCGACCCAGGATTGGTAGAGGAGGCTCACCCCCTGGCGCCCTTCGGCCGCGAAGAAGAGGACACGCTCCGCGAACTGGCGCAGTAGGAAGTCGAGGAAAGGATCGGCCTGCGTCCCCAGCCGCCCAAGGTTGCTCTCGGCCTCGGCGAGGCGGGCGTTCTGGTGCATGAGCCAGAGGTGCGGAAGCGCCACCGACCCCGCGATCCACCCCGCTAGCGCCCAGGGAAGGAGCGCCCCCCGCCCCGCCCCGCGCCGTCCCACGCCCGCCGCGGCCAGCGCAAATGGGACGGCCCAGAGCGCCGCCGTCCAAGGCGGGAGCTCGCGGCCCGGCCGCCACCAGAGCACCACCGCCGCCCCGAGCGCCACCGACAGCACCGCCGCCCCCACCACCAGCCCGCCGCGCCATCGCGGCGACTCGCGCCCCTCGCCCTCGCCCAGCAGCGCGCGCAGCGGGAGCGCGGCCAGGAGCGCGGTCGCGGCCACGAGCGCCAGCCCGCCTGCGGGGTGCGCGGCCAGCGCCCCCGCCGCCGCCGACGCGCGCACGAGCGCGATCGCGCCCACCAGCGCACCCGCGGCCACCAGCGCCCGCGCGGCCAGCGGCACCCGGTCCGCCAGCGGCAGCGACCGCGAGCGGGAGAGGAGCCACACCGCCAGCGCAGCCAGCACCACCAGGAGCTGCCCCAGCGTGGGATCGCCGGGGAGCGGGATGACGAAACCGAGCGGGGAGAAGAGGTCGCCCGTCGCACCCATCGCCCCCCACGGAAGCACGTAGAGGGCGGCGGCGACGGCGGCCAGGGGCACGCCCCAGCCGCGGTCCCCGCGCGCCCAGGCGATCCCCAGCAGGGCGACGGCCGCCAGCCAGGCCAGCGCCACCGCCCAGCGCCCGCGCAGCACGATGCGCTCCCGCCACGTCTCCTGCGTCAGCGTGGCGAAGACGACGCTCAGGATGGGCCCCTGGTACCCCGTCCAGTCCCACGCCGAGTCCTGCGGCGCGAACTCGGGCGTGGTGAAGCGCGGCGCCACGCCGTACCGGCGCGCGAAGGTCTCCGCGTACGGCGGCGTCCCCTCGCCCACCTCCACGTGCGCCTCCAGCAGCTGCGCCGCCACCGCCACGCGCCCGTTGGCGAGGCGGTTGGTGAAGTACAGGTAGCCGAAGAGCGGCCCCGCGGAGTACGAGTAGAAGTGGAGCCCCGCGCGCACCGAGTCCGGCACGGTGCCGCGATGCTCCCCCGCCCACACCAGCGGCGACCCGTCCGGCTCGTACACGGCCAGCGCGGTCACGTTGCGCTCGCGCCGGATGCGCTCCATGCGGGCGAAGAGGGCCGTGTTCGCCGCCCGCACGCCACCCGCCGCGCGCGCCGCCTCCGCCACGGCGAGGGTGTCGCGGTCGAACATGTCGTCCAGACCCTGCTTGACCTCCGCGCCCACGCGGTTCTCGGCGGCGAAGCGCACGCGATCCCAACTGCGCGCCCCTTCCCCCAGGCGCAACTGGAACGATGCCCCTATACTGACGCCCAGCGCGAGCGCCATCGCCACGCTCCAGCGCCAGCGGGGAGCCACCTCGCGCGCCAGCGCGGCCCAGAGAATGCCCCCAGCGGCGGCGGCGGCGAGCCACACCGGCGACAGCAGGAGGATCCACGCGGCCAGCGCCAGCGTGGCGCCCCACGCCGCGGCCCAGGCGAGCGCCTGCGGGCGCCGCACCCTTTCAGCCCAGCGCAGCATGACCCCCGATCCCCGTCCCGCGCATCCGGCCTACGCCCTCGACGACCTCCCATGGAGCGAGGTGGCCGCGCGCGTGGCCACCGAGCGGCGGCTGATCCTTCCCATCGGCGTGTGCGACCAGTACGGCCCGCACCTGCCGCTGGGCGCCGGCACCCGCGTGGTGGAGGCGCTGGCGGACGACCTGGCGCGGGAGTTCGGCGTCTTGCGCGCGCCGGTCTTCCCCTTCGGCGTCAACGTCCCCGCCGAGGCGGACTACGCGGGCACGGCGGCATTGCGCGCGAAGACGCTGCACCGCGCGCTCAACGAGGTGGCGGCGGCGTGGGCGGCGCACGGCTTCAACGAGTTCATCGCCATTACCGCCTCGCCGCATGACCCGCACGTGGAGGCCATCGCCACCATCCGGGCGCCTCACGCGCGGGTCCGCGTGGTGGACGCGCTCTCCGTGGATCTGTCTCAATTCGTGGAGGGGTCGGGGGGGCCCGAGCACGGGGGCGAGGCGCTGACCTCGATCCTCCTGCACCTGCACCCCGAGCGGGTGCGGATGGAGGACGCCAAGGACTTCCGCATGGGCGTGGACGAGTTCCGCCGCTTCACCCGCGGCCAGTTGAAGCGCCTCCCCGCCGGCTGCCCCGGCTCCGTGGGCGAGCCCACCCGTGCCACGGCGGAGAAAGGGCGGCGCATGTACGAACATATCCTTCAGAAGATACGTCACAAGGTCTTTATCGCGCCGCCGCGGGATGAGGAGGAGTGAGGAAGTGCGTGAGTGCGTGAGTGCGTTAGTGCGGGGAATGGGGAATGGGGAATGGGAATGGGGAATGGGGCCGGCGCTGGAACGCCTGCATCCAACGCCGGGGGATGAATCCCCCGGCTGGAACCACGCGAAGCCCGCTGAAGCGGGCTGTTGAGAGCCAATTTTGTCATCCTGAGCGACGCGCCTCTCTGACCCTGCCCCGTCTCCAACGCTTGGCGCGGAGGGAAGGATCTACTGCGCGTACCGAGGGCCACGTCCCCGCTCACCGTCCCCTTGCCTCGCCGGCTAGATCCTTCATTCGCCGCAGAAGTGCAGTGCGCCGCAGATGTTAGGGCAGGTGGCTCGCTCAGGATGACATAAGAGGGGGAAGCCACGGCCCCACGCACTCACGCACTCACGCACTCACGCACTTCCGCCCGGAGCCCGCCCCTTGCATGGGGAAACACCACACTCCCCTGCGGGGTACGACGTTACGGAACCCGCACGGGCGGGACCTCACATGACGGGGCGCCGCGGCGTCCCCGGGAGAAGATGATGAACAAGCAGAGTACGAAGCTCGTCCGGATCGCGCTCGCGGTACTCGCGGGGCTGGCGCCGGTTTCCGCCGGGGCACAGGCCGGCGCGTCGGACCAGGGGACCTTTCGCGTCTACGTGGGCGACCGCGAGGTGGGGACCGAGGAGTTCACCATCCGCCAGATCGGCAGCGGCGAGACCTCCGAGTTCACCGCCAACGGCCGCGTCTCGCTGCGCCTGGAGACGGGTACGCTGGAGCTGACTCCGCGCCTCCGCGCGCGCGGGCTCTCCGCCGATCCCGCCTCGTACCAGGTGGACGTCGGCGGCGACTCGCCCCGGAAGATCGTCGGGAACGTGGGCGGCGGCCGCTTCAGCGCCCGCATCGTGACCGCGGCCGGCGAGCAACTCCGCGAGTACGCCGCCAGCACCGGCGCGCTCGTGCTCGACGAGGGGGTCGCGCACCACTACTTCTTCCTGGCGCAGCGGCTCCGCTCGGGGCGTGTCCCCATCATCGTGCCCCGCGAGAACCGCCAGGTGATGGCCACCGTCACCTCGCGCGGCGAGGAGCGCGTGGACATCAACGGCACGCAGGTGAGCCTCTACCACCTCGTGGTGCAGCCCGCTGGCGCCGGCGTGCAGCACGTCTGGGTGGACGCCCTCAACCGCGTCATCCGCGTCGAGATCCCCGACCGCGGCTACCGCGCCGTCCGCACCGAGATCCCGCGGTAACGATCTCGGTCCTCCGCGAATGCCGTCGAACAGCGTCCGTGCAAACTCCTGCACGGGCGCTGTTTCTTTAGGGTTGCTCGACGGGAGTTCAGCGCGTAACTTGTAGATGTGCATCTCCAGTGGGTACACAACAACTGCAAGGCGGGGCGGATGGCGCGCAAGGGATACGGTGCAAAGGTGCCCGATTCAAGCAAGGGCAAGGGCTCTGCTTCGGAGCCGGTGCCGGGGTCGCGTGGCGAGGCTGCGTACACGTATGGCGTCCCGCGTGGAACGAAGCGCGTTGCTGTACGCGAGAAGCAGACGGATGCGTTCAAGATGTTCCAGGGGCAGCAGGGCACACAGGTATTCTACCAGGATGCCGGAGTGGGCTCGGCGCGCGCAAAGGAGAAGCGAGTTTCCGCGAAGTCGTTTCGTGAGGGGATCGAGCAGTCGCTGCAAAGCCGGGCGCTGGAGGTCTTCCGCGCCGCCCTCGAGCGCATGACGCCGGAGCAGCTTCAGCATGCGGTAGGAGCTTCGACGGCCGCGGGAACGATCGTCGAGGTCCTGAGTGCGTCTCCAGACGTCGGGCTGCGCAAGGAGACGGCAATGACACGGGCGCTGGCCCGCGGGGCAGTCGCCAAGCAGGAGATGATCCAGGAGTCGGGTGGCTGCTTCTCGTCCAGCCAGGTCGCGAAGCTGCTCGGCATCACGCAGTCCGGCGTGAACCTCCGCCGCAGCCGGAGCGGGATACTCGCCGTTCCGCTCTCGGGCGGCGAGTGGGGCTTTCCCGCACGACAGTTCCAGGATGGAGATCTGCGCCCCGGCCTCGCCGAAGTGCTGCGCGCGGCCAGCGCCATGAGCCCGTGGGTTCTTCTTTCGATCCTGCTCGATCCCGTTCCCGGTTCCGAGGATACGGTCATCCTCGACGCGCTGGACCGGCCCGAGGTGCTCGAGGACGTCCATAACAGGATAGCCACGTACGGTCAGCAAGGCGGGTCCTGATGGCGATCCCGGTGCCGCGAGAGCCTCCTCTGGTCAGCGTCCCGGTGTCGAGGACACTCTGGCGTGTCCACTGGAGCGATCTAGGGCCCATCTGGTACGGGCCGGGCGAAAAGGCTACCCACCGTTTCGACGATCCGGCGCTCCACTATGGCGTGCTCTACCTGGCGGAGACCCCCGGAGTGGCCGTGCTGGAGACGCTGGTACGCGGCTCGTCGTGGTGCACGGTGGATCGGCGGGAGTGGAAGAGCCGCTCGATTGCCCGCGTGCGGCTGAGGGAGACGCTCCGGGTGCTCCAGTTCGAGGGGAGGCGCCTCCCCGAGTTCGGGATCGGAGCGGATCGAGCACACGCGGGATCGTACGTCGAGTGCCAGGCGCTCTCCGCTGAGGTGCACGCGACGTTGCCGAACGTCGATGGGATTCAGTTCCGTTCACGCTGGGACCCGAGCTGCCTCTGCTGGGCGGTGTTCGACCGCGCGGCGCACAAGATCGCCGGAGCGGAGCCCCCGGAGCCGCTGCACGGAAGCGCGATCGGCGATGAGGTGCTGGACACATACCCGATCTTCGTAGCCTGAGCGACCCCACCCTCCGCGGCTCCGCGTGAAACATTAGGGATGCCCGGCCACGTACCGGACGCCGAGGGAATTACGTTCGGCGCACATAAGCATTAGATTGTGGCTTCCCTCCGCATCGCCCCAAACTCCTCCTCATACGATCATGTCCTCCATCGAAGCCCACGCACCCGTCCACTCCGAGGTGGAGGCCGCGGGCCCCGGCTCGCTCGGACGCCGCATCCTGGACACTTTCGTCTCCCCGGGCGAGCTGTTCTCGCGCCTGGGGCCAACGCCGCCCTGGCTCGACGTGCTCATGGTGGCGGCGGTGGTCACCACCCTGGTTATGATCCTGATCCCGAGCGAGGTGTGGGTGGCATCCTCGCGCGAGGCGTGGAACAACCTGGAGCCCGCGCAGCGAAAGGCGATGACGCCGGAGGCGATGGCCCGCATCGCCCGCATCACGGGACCGATCGGCGCGTTCATCGGCACCTTGATCATGGCCTTCATCGTGGCCGGGCTGCTGAAGCTGGTGTTCGGGGTGATGATGGGCGGCGAGGCGACGTTCGCGCAGTACCGAAGCGTCGTCTCGCACGCGGCGCTGATCAGCGCGCTGGGGATCGCGGTGACGCTCCCGATCTGGATGATGACGGGGGACATGAACACGCAGCTCAACGCGGCCCTGCTGGCGCCCGACCTTCCCAAGGGAGTGGTGCACTCGCTGCTGCAGGCGCTGGCCGTCTTCAACATCTGGTGGCTGGTGGTGCTGGCGCTGGGCGTGGCCGCCGTCAACCGCGGCAAGGTGTCGATGGCCGCCGCCGCGGGGGTGATCTTTGGAGTGTTCTTCGCCATAGCCGCCGTAGGGGGGCTGATCGCGGGGCGCTGAAAAGTTTGGAAATGAGGCCGTAAACCGTTATACTTCAATGCAGTAACGCCCGGCGTCCACGGGGGTCCTTCCCCCGGGCGCCGGCGCGCGCGACCCGCTGAAACTTCTCTCTCCGGCACCCCGTAGGGGCGCCATCCGCGGTGCACTCGCACGCGCAGCATCCGCACTTCACCGGCAACACTCCTATGCACAGCCACCGCCGCCACACGGGCGCCCTGGTCTTCGCGGCCCTGGCCGTCCTCGCCTCGCCGCTCGCAGCGCAGCAGCCCACCGGCCAGCCCGCACGGCAGCAGGACGGGCTCACCCTCGAAGAGGCCGTGAACACGGCCCGCGCGGGCAACCCGGACCTGCTGGCCCAGCGCAACGACCAGCGCGGTACCCGCGCCGCCGTCCGCGCCGCCCGCGCCGACCTCTACTTCCCCTCCGCCAACGCCCAGGCCGACTTCGGCTACACGGGGAGCGGCGTGCAGCGCTTCGGGAGCGAGGTGTTCGGCGTGCGGCCGCAGTACTACTCCTCCGGCTACTACGTGGGAATCGGGTACGAGCTGAGCGGCGCCAAGCTGATGCAGCCCCGCATCGCGCGGGCGCAGGAGAACGCGACGGCGCGGCGGGTGGAAGGGTTCGAGGCCAACATGGTGAGCCAGGTGGCGCAGCAGTACCTCACCGCCCTGCAGGCCGGCGAGATCGCCGCGCAGGCGGAGCGCGAGGTGGCGCGCACGGTGGAGCACGAGCGGCTCGCCAAGGCCCGCCTGGAGGTGGGCGCGGGGACGCCGCTGGACGTGCGCCGCGCCGAGGTGCAGCGCGGCCAGGCGGAAGTGGCGCTCCTGCAGCAGCGGAACGCGCACGCCACCGAGGTGCTGCGGCTGGGGCTGGCGATGGGCCGCTCCATCCCCGCGGACACGCGCCTGACCTCCAACTTCACCCTGTTCGAGCCGCGCTGGACGGCGGAAGAGCTGGTGGCGATGGCGCAGGCGAACAACCCCAACCTTGCTTCGGCGCGCGCCAACGTCTCGGCGGCGCGCACGGGGATCCGGGCGGCGCGCTCGCAGTACCTGCCCACGCTCAGCTTCAGCGCGGGGTTCCGCGGGTCGGTGTACAGCGCCGGCAACCTGAACCCGCTGTACGACGACGCGCTCGGCAACACCGGCGCGCGCTACGAGGGGTGCCTGCAGGGGAACCAGCTCGCCACGCTGCTGGGCCAGCCGCAGCGGCCCTGCGGCCAGTACGACGTGAACAACCCGGCGGTGGCGGACAGCGTGCGCAGCGCCGTCAAGGACGCCAACCCGCGCTTCCCCTTCGGCTACGAGCGCCAGCCGCTCTCCGCCGGCCTCAGCTTCTCCCTCCCCATCTTCAACGGCCTGCAGCGCGAGCGGCGGATCGAGGAGGCACGGGTGAGCGCGCAGGACGCCGAGCTCCAGGTGCGCATGCAGGAGCTGCAGCTTCGCACCAACGTGGAGACGGCGCTCCTTACGCTGCGCACGGCGTACGGCGCCGCCCAGCTCCAGGAGCAGGTGGTGCAGCGCGCCGGCGAGGAGCTGCGGCTGGCGCAGGAGCGCTTCCGCTTCGGCGCCACCAGCTCCGTGGAGGTCACCGACGCGCTGACCTCGCTTCGTGAGGCCGAGCGCGCCCGCATCGATGCCGTGTACAACTTCCACAAGTCGCTGGCCGCGCTCGAGGCGCTGGTCGGACGCTCCCTTCGCTGAGGCACCGGCTCCCTGCCGGTAGAGGATAAAGAGTGACGATGTCGAGCAAGAAGATCATCATCGGGGTGGCGATCCTGGCTTCCGTGGGCGGGCTGGCCGGGGTGGCGGTGGCCAAGCGCGGCCCCAGCGGCGCGCTGGTGCGCACCGAGGTGGTGGCGCGGCGCGACCTGATCTCGGTCGTGACGGCCAGCGGCAAGATCGAGCCGAAGCGCAAGGTGGACATCTCGGCCGACATCCCGGGGCGCGTGATCCGGGTGGCGGTGGAGGAAGGGCAGTGGGTGGACCGCGGCGCGCTCCTCATCAGCATCGACCCAAGCCAGTACCAGAGCGCGGTGCGCCGCGCCGAGGCGGCGGTGGCGCAGTCGCGTGCCCGCGAGGCGCAGGCCCGCGCGCAGCTCCTGAAGGCGCAGAACGACGCGCGCCGCGCGGAGATGCTGTCGCAGGGCCGGGACCAGCTCATCTCCGCCCAGGACCTGGACCAGGCGCGCACGCAGGGGAACGTGGCCGGGGCCGAGCTGCAGGCCGCCCGCTTCGCCGTGGCGCAGGCGCAGGCCGCCCTCAGCGAGGCGCGCGACAACCTCTCCAAGACCACCATCGTGGCGCCGATGAGCGGCCGCGTCACCCGCCTCAACATCGAGGAAGGGGAGACGGCGGTGGTGGGGACGATGAACAACCCGGGGTCGCTGCTGCTGACCGTGGCGGACCTGAGCGTGATGGAGGCCAAGATCAAGGTCGACGAGACCGAGGTCCCCAACGTGAGCATCGGCGACAGCGCGGCGGTGCGCATCGACGCCTTCCCGGACCAGAGCTTCAGCGGCCGCGTGACCCGCATCGGCAACAGCGCGGTGCAGACCGCAGCCGGGCAGGCGGGCGCCAGCGACCAGCAGTCGGTGGACTTCGAGGTGGTGATCACCCTCGACCACCCGCCCGCCTCGCTGCGCCCCGACCTCTCCGCCACGGCCGACGTGGTGACGGAGGCGCGCCGCAACGTCCTCTCGGTGCCCATCATCGCCCTGACGGTGCGCGACCGCGAGGGGAAGAAGTTCTCGCAGGACTCGGACGACGACGGCGACGCGGAGCAGCCCGCCGCGCAGGTGGAGGCCGACAAGCGCTCGCGCCGCGCCAACGAGGTGATGGGCGTCTTCGTGATGCGCGACGGCAAGGCGGACTGGGTGCCGGTGGAGATCGGCATCGCCGGCGACCGCTACTTCGAGATCCGCAAGGGCCTCCGTGGCGGCGAGACGGTGGTATCCGGCAGCTACCAGGCCGTGCGCGACCTGCAGGACGACGACGCGGTGCGGGTGGAGACGCCCAAGGAAGGGGAGCAGGCGAAGGCGAAGGGGGCGAAGTGACCTCCGCGCTGATCGAGGTCCGCGGGCTCCAGAAGCAGTACGTGATGGGCGCGGAGACGGTGCGCGCCCTCCGCGGAGTGGACCTGGTGATCGAGCGAAACGAGTACGTGGCCATCATGGGCCCGTCCGGCTCGGGCAAGTCCACCTTCATGAACCTCATCGGCTGCCTGGACACGCCATCGGCCGGCGAGTACGTGCTCAACGGCCAGCGCGTGGCGGGGATGAAGGACGACGACCTGGCGCGCATCCGCAACCGCGAGATCGGCTTCGTGTTCCAGACCTTCAACCTCCTTCCCCGCTCCACCGCGCTGGAGAACGTGGAGCTGCCGCTGGTCTACGCCGGCGTGGGGAAGGCGGAGCGGAAGGAGCGCGCCGCCGGGGCCCTGGCCGCCGTGGAGCTCGGCGACCGCATGGACCACCGCCCCAACGAGCTCTCGGGCGGGCAGCGGCAGCGCGTGGCGATCGCGCGGGCGCTGGTGACGCGCCCCTCCATCATCCTGGCCGACGAGCCCACGGGAAACCTGGACTCGCGCACGTCGGAGGAGATCATGGCGCTCTTCCACCGGCTGCACGCGGAGGGGCAGACCATCATCATGGTGACGCACGAGCCTGACATCGCGGCGCACGCGGACCGCGTGGTGATGCTCAAGGACGGCGTCATCGCCAGCGACCGCAGGCAGACGCGCGTGCCGGTGGGCGTGCTGGCCGCGCGCCCCGAAAGCGCGCTCGCGGAGGCCTGATGAACGCCCGCGAGGCGGTGCGGATCGCGCTCTCCATGATC
Organism: Longimicrobium sp.; assembly: GCA_036387335.1. Taxonomy (NCBI): domain Bacteria; kingdom Pseudomonadati; phylum Gemmatimonadota; class Longimicrobiia; order Longimicrobiales; family Longimicrobiaceae; genus Longimicrobium; species Longimicrobium sp. The sequence goes on along the minus strand of DASVTZ010000081.1, from coordinate 13,116 downwards.
CGCGCCAACAAGCTGCGCGCCTTCTTCACCGTGCTCGGCACGGTGGTGGGCGTCACCTTCCTGATCGCCGTCATCACCCTGATCACGGGGATGAACGCGTACATGAAGGAGGAGTTCGCGGGCAAGATCCTGGGCTTCAACACCATCAACGTGCGCCGCCTTCCCTCGGTGGGCGGCGGGCCGGTGGACGAGGCGCAGTGGCGCGAGTGGCAGCGGCGCCCCCGCCTGACCCACGACGACGCGCGCTTCCTGGAGGAGCGCGTGCAGACGCCCGGCCTCCTGTCGTACGCGTACGACGAGGACGGCAAGGTGGGCGACGGGCGCGGCAAGGTGGTGCAGGGAGTGAACATCATCGGCGCGTCGGCCAACTTCTTCAACGTGCGCGATCTCAAGATCGCGCGCGGCCGCACCTACACCGAGAGTGAGGCCGACCGCGGCGTTCCCGTGGTGGTGCTGGGCGAGGAGGTGGCGAAGAAGCTCTTTGAAGGCCTGCCCGTGCTGGGGAAGGAGGTGCGCATCCAGGGCACCCCCTTTCGGGTCATCGGCGTGATGGAGGAGCAGGGATCGCTCTTCGGGATGTCGATGGACCGCATGGTGGTGGCGCCGATCCGCTCGCCGCTCAATGGGTCGCTCTTCCGCAACAACGTCGCGGAAGACATCTACTTCCGCGTGCCGGACGCGAGCCTGATGGCGCGCGGCCAGAGCGAGCTGGAGGGGCTGATGCGGGTTCGCCACCGCCTGCGCCCCGGCGCCGACAACGACTTCATGCTGGAGACGGCCGACGAGGCGCTCGGCTTCTGGGACAAGATCTCCACCTTTCTGCTGATGGCGCTGCCGCTGCTGGTGGCGGTGTCGCTGGTGGTGGGCGCGGTGGTCATCATGAACATCATGCTCGTCTCCGTCAGCGAGCGCACCCGTGAGATCGGGGTGCGCAAGTCGCTGGGCGCGCGCCGCAAGGACATCCTCCTCCAGTTCCTGGTGGAGGCCGGCACCCTCTCCGGCGCGGGCGGCGTGCTCGGGATCGCCTCGGGGATCGCGCTGGCGTACGCCGTGTCGGCCATCTCGCCGATCCCGGCGCGGGTGTCGCCCGGCTCCATCCTTCTGGCGATCCTGCTGGGGATCGGGGTGGGGCTCATGGCGGGGGTGTACCCGGCCTACCGCGCCTCGCGGCTGGACCCCATCGTCGCCCTGCGGGCGGACTGAGGAGCGATGAACATCACTTCGACGCGCGAGGGGATCGGCATCGCCCTCGACGCACTGCGCTCCAACAAGGTCCGCGCCTTCCTCACCACGCTCGGCATCGTGATCGGCGTGGCGACGGTGATGACGATGGCCGCCGCCATCACCGGCTTCCGCGCCATGGTGATGGAGGGGATCGAGTCGATCGGCCCCAACAACTTCATCGCCTCGCGCTTCGACCCCACGGCGCTCACCTTCAGCGACGACGGCAAGGACCCCACGGAGGGGAAGCCGCCGCTGACCTTTGCCGACGCGGAGATGCTGGAAGCGCTCCCGGCGGTGCGGACGGTCGCCACCTCGATCGACGCGGGCGGCGAGGTGCGCATGGGATCGCGCGCCGTGAGCGGCGTGCAGATCATGGGGCGCTCGTCGGACTGGGTGGAGTACTCCAAGGGCGACTTCCTGCGGGGGAACAACTTCCTTTCGGTGCACGACCAGCGCGCCTCCAACATCGCGGTGCTGTCGCCGGACCTGGCGGAGCAGCTCTTCCCCGCCACGGACCCGGTGGGGCGCTCGGTGCGCATTCAGGGGCGCGAGTTCCGGGTGGCGGGGGTCTACAAGCTCAAGGACAACATCTTCGCCTCGGCGATGAAGAACTGGGTGGTCGTCCCCTCCACCACCGCCATCAAGGAGCTGGGCGCCAACAAGGAGTGGATGGACTTCCTGGTGGTCACCGAGCGCGGCTTCACGCAGGAGCGCGCCATGGACGACGTGACCGCCGCCCTGCGCAGCGCGCGCGGCCTGCGCCCGGCCGAGGAGAACAACTTCGCGCTGATCCGGCAGGAGGCGTTCAAGAAGATGTTCGACCGCCTCACCGGCGTCTTCTTCATCGTGATGGTGGTGCTCTCGTCGATCGGCCTGATCGTGGGCGGCGTGGGCGTGGTGGGGATCATGATGATCTCGGTGACGGAGCGGACGCGCGAGATCGGCGTGCGCAAGGCGCTGGGCGCCAAGGCGAGCGAGATCCTCTGGCAGTTCCTGGTGGAGTCGGTCACGGTGACGGTGATCGGCGGCGCCATCGGCCTGGCGGTGGCCACCGCGTTCGCCGGGCTGATCACGGCCCTGACCCCGGTCAACGCCACCATCCCGCTGTGGGCGATCGTCGCGTCGATCATGGCTTCGGGCGGCGCGGGGATCGTGTTCGGGCTGTACCCGGCCAACAAGGCCGCGCGGCTGGACCCGGTGGAGGCGCTGCGGCACGAGTAGGGGGCCCCCTCCCCCGCTCGTTCCTCGCGGCCCCTCCCCCAAAACTACCTGGGGGAGGGGCTGTTTGCGTTTGGGCCCGGGCTGCGGCATCTTCGGAGGGTCGATGACGTAACTGTTCCCCGGACGTGATCTGGATTCGTGAGCGAAGCTTCTGAAGAGACGGCGGTGGACCTGCTGGCCATCGCGGCGCACCGCGACGACGTGGAGCTGCTGGCGGGGGGGACGATCGCCCGCGCCGCGTCGCAGGGGTACCGCGTGGGTATCCTGGACCTGACGGCGGGGGAGACGGGGACGGACGGGAGCGCCGCACTGCGCGGGCAGGAGGCGGAGGCGGCGGCGCGGGTGCTGGGGGTGGCCGTGCGGCGCAACGCCGGGCTCCCCGACGCCGGGCTTCAGAACACGCCGGAGACGCGGCGCGTCGTGGTGGGGCTAGTGCGGGCGTTTCGGCCGCGCGTGGTGATCCTCCCCTACCCCAACGGGCGCCACCCCGACCATCGCATCGCGTCGCAGCTCGGCTACGATGCGTGCTTCCTGGCGGGCCTCCGCCGCTTCGACGCGCCCGGCGAGCCGCACCGCCCCCACAAGCTCCTCTACGCTCTCGCCTTCCGCGAGGACGCCGTCAAGCCGAGCTTCGTAGTGGACGTCACCGCGCAGATGGACACCAAGATGGAGGCCATCCGCTGCTACGCCTCGCAGTTCGACGGCAAGACGTGGGGCGGCGAGGTCTTCCCCGGCGGCGACCGCCCGCTCTACGACCAGGTCCGCATGCACGCCGCGCGCTACGGTTCCCTGATCCGCACCGAATACGGCGAGCCCTTTTACATCGCCGAAACGATGGAGGTCGAGGACGTGGTGGGGCTGTCGGTGCGGAGTATCTAGGAGGCCCACCGCCGCAGAATCTCGTAGGGGCAGACCTGCGTGTCTGCCCACCCTTTCCCCGGCCCCAACCTCCGCCTTCCGCACCCGAACCTCGTAGGGGCAGCCCCACGTGGCTGCCCGTGCCCTGCCGTGCGCCGCACCCCGCTTCAGGCAGCGCGTTCCAGAAAATCGAGAATGACGGAGGCGTAGCCCTCCGGGTCCAGGATCGCGGCGGCATGGCCGGTGCCACGGAAGGTGTGCACGTCCGCATCCGGATATAGGTCACGCACCGCCTGCTGGCGTGCCTCGGGAAAGAGCGGGTCGTGATCGGCGTCGAGGATGAGGACGCGGCCGGGCCAGTCGTCCAGGTCGTGCGGGCCGTAGCGCTCCTCCGCGAAGTCCAGGGCGACGCGCACGCGGCTCAGGAAGTCGGCTCGGCCCAGGCGCGCGGTGGTCTCGTCGAAATAGCGCGTCCAGAACGGGTCCGCCGCGGCGAAGCTCCCGCGCAGGCGCTTGCGAAAGAGCGCGCGAAGCAGGCCGCCCGGGAGGACGGCGAGCGGGAGCGTCGCGAGACGTTGCACGCGCGAGCCCCCCTCCGGAGCGCCGGTGTGCGAGAGCACGAGCGAGCGCACGCGCTCCGGGTGCCTGCGGACGAGCGCCTGCGCCGCCATCCCGCCGAACGAGCCGGCGACGACGTGCACGCGCGACGCGGCCTCGGCGTCCAGCAGGCTGACGATCCCATTGACCAAGTCGTCCAGCGACGACACCGGCGGGTAGTCGGGGATCAGGACGCGGTATCGCCGCTCGAAGGCCGCGATCTGCTGGAACGCGAAGTCGCCCGCGCCCAGCACGCCGGTGAGGAGGAGGACCACGTCGGCGCCATCACCGCCACGGCGGAAGTGCCAGGTGTGACCCGCGTGCGAATGGCGGATGAGGGGATGTGCCGCGCGGAAGCGGGCGAGTTGTTCGTCGAGCGGGGCGACGGTCATGCCTCGTCCGGCCCGGCGCAATGCACCTCGATGACGAGGCGCTTCCAGCTCGGCACGTCGGGCCCGTGGACGCGGAGGGCCCGGGCCGTGGCCTTGCCGCCGCGCAGCAGCCAGACGGCGAGCCACTGGTTGATCTCGGGAGGAAGGTGGCCGACGGGGTCGCCGCTCGCGCGGTGGACCCACACCATCGGGTCGTCCTCCATCGGCGGGTCGGGGATCAGGAGGAGCGGGTCGCCCTCCACCACGGCGTCGAGCTGCGCGGCGCGCTCGGCGAAGATGGTGCCGTGCACCGTGGTGCGAAATGTGGCCGGCTGCGCATCAGGAAGCGGCGGGATCATGGCGGTGGCGGCAGGGCGGATCGACGGTTCCTTTCGGGAATGTACCCGCGCCGGTAGCCGGGTCAAGGCGCGCCACGCGCGAAACCAAATGGCGAGTGGCGTTTATCAACCGTGCCCCGCACCCCTGGAAGCATGGACACGCCCGTTTACCTCGACTACGCCGCCACCGCGCCCCTCCGCCCGGAGGCGCGCCGCGCGCTGCTGGAGGTGCTCGACGGCGCGTGGGGGAACCCGTCCAGCGTGCACCGCTGGGGCCGCCAGAGCCGCGCCATCCTGGACGACGCGCGCGCACGGCTAGCCCGCTTGATCGGCGCATCGCCGGCGGAGATCGTCTTCACCCGGGCCGGCACCGAGGCGGACAACCTGGCCGTCCTGGGCCGCGCGCGGACGCTCCCCGGCGCTCCCCTCGTCTGCTCGGCCGTGGAGCACAGGGCCGTGCTCGCGGCCGTGAGCGAGGCGGGCGCCCCGGCAGTGATCCTCCCGGTGGACGAGCACGGAGTCGTCCGCCTGGAGGCGCTGGATGAGGCGCTCGCGGCGGGGCCGGCGGTGGTGTCGGTGATGTGGGCGAACAACGAGACAGGGGTCGTGCAGCCCGTTGCCGAGATCGCGGAGCGGTGCGCGGCGGCGGGCGTCGCGTTCCACTCGGACGCGGTGCCGGCGCTGGGGCGGCTCCCGGTGCGCGCGGACCAGGTGCCGGCGGCGATGCTGTCGTTCAGCGCGCACAAGGTGGGTGGCCCCAAGGGGATCGGTGCTCTCTTCGTGCGCCGCGGCACCCAACTCGCGCCGATGGTGCACGGCGGCGGCCAGGAGCGCGGCCTGCGCCCCGGCACCGAGGATGTGGCGGGCGCCCTCGCCTTCGCCGCCGCCGCGGAGGCCGCTGAGGCGGAGCGCGAGACGTCGGTGCGGCGCCTGGGGGCCCTGCGCGACCGTCTGGAAATCGGGCTGCGCGAGCGCGTCCCCCGCATCCAGGTCAACGGCGTGGGCGCGGAGCGGCTCGCGAACGTGAGCAACCTCTCCGTCCCCGACGCGGACCCGGAGATGCTGCTTGTGGGGCTGGACCTGGAGGGGATCGCCGCATCGTCAGGCTCCGCCTGCTCCAGCGGCGCCGTGCAGCCCTCGCACGTCCTGCTGGCGATGGGGATTGCGCCGGAGCTGGCGGGGCCGTCCGTGCGGTTTTCGCTCGGGTGGGGTACGTTGGAGGCGGAGGTGGAGCGGGTGCTGGAGGTGTTTCCCGCGGTGGCGGAACGAGTGCGGAGCTAATCCGTCAAATTCGTGATCGCCAGCGCCGCGGATGCCGCCTTGTATGCGTGCACGCCACGACGTGGATTACGTCGCCCTCCTCTACGTAGTATATGGCGTACGGAAAACCCCGGAGCAGTGCCCGGTGCACGTCTTGGTACACCTTCGGATAGATCCCGGGGTTCCTCTCGATCGTGCCGAGTAAGGCCCGTACTACGCGCAGGAAGTAGGTGCCGCGATCACGGCTCTTCCTCTGGTACCAGCGATACGCGGATTCGACGTCCTCTTCTGCCTCGGGGCGAACGATGACGGAGTAGCTCACCCCGATGCAAGGAGGCGGGCCTCGATCTCGGCCCAGGGGCGACCCGCGCCCGGATCTGCCTTCAGCGCCTCCAGGCGACGGTCCAGTTCGTGACGGAGGTCGTCGGTCATTTCGACGAACTCGGGCTCAGCGGCGAGGCTGTCCCAGATGAGCTCGATGAGCTCCATGCGCTCATTCACGCTGAGCTGCATGATTTCGGAAAGCGGGATCTTGTTCATGGGTCAACAGTAGGGGAAGTGACGGACACGGACAAGCTTACGATAAGGCCCGGAGGCAAATCGGTCCGCTCGATGTCCGCAGAGGAGTGAGGGCGCTACCGAACCGACCCATGTACTCGGTGGCGTGAACTTTCAGCAGGAACGTACGATGGAGAAGCGGACGGTTCTGGTGGCGATGTCGGGGGGGGTGGATTCGTCGGTGGCGGCGGCGCTGCTTGTGGAGCAGGGGCACCGCGTGATCGGCGTGACCATGAAGACCTTCTGCTATTCGGAGGCGGAAGGGAACGGCCCCGGCAAGAGCTGCTGCGGGCTGGACGGGATCATGGACGCGCGGAGCGTGGCGGACCGGCTCGGGATTCCCCATTACGTCTTCGACGTGGAGCGGGAGTTCACGCGCGACGTGATCGACGACTTCGTGCAGGAGTACGCCGCCGGGCGCACTCCCAACCCCTGCGTGCGCTGCAACGGCAACACCAAGTTCCGCGACCTCCTTCGCCGCGGCGCCATGCTCGGCTGCGACGCCATCGCCACCGGCCACTACGCGCGCATGGGCACCGGCGCGGATGGCCGGGCCGTGCTGCTGCGCGGGGTGGATGCCAAAAAGGATCAGAGCTACTTCCTTTGGGCCCTGCCGCCGGAGATCCTTCCGAAGCTGATGTTCCCGCTGGGCGAGCTCACCAAGCCCGAGGTGCGTGAGAAGGCACGCGAGCTGGGGCTCACGACCGCGGAGAAGCCGGAGAGCATGGAGATCTGCTTCGTGCCGACGGGCGACTACGTGGACGTGCTGGAGAAGCGGCTGGTGCCCGGCCACGCCGCCCTCGCGCCGGGGAAGCTGGTGACCACGAGCGGTGAGCTGATCGGCGAGCACTCCGGCTACGCGCGCTATACCGTCGGGCAGCGGAAGGGGCTCCCCGGCGGGCGCGGGCTCCCGCTCTACGTCCTCGGCTCGCGCCCGGACACGCGCGAGGTGGTCGTGGGCTCGCTGGCGGAGCTGGAGCGGGACGACGTGGTCATTGCGGAGCTGAACTGGCTCGCGCGGGCGCCGGAGGTGGGGGCCGGCATCCAGGTGCAGATCCGCAGCCGCGCATCCGCCGTCCCCGCTACGGTGCGCGCGCTCGCGGACGGCGCCATCGAGCTTGCCCTCGTCCTGCCGCAGCGCGCGGTGACGCCGGGGCAGTCGGCGGTGCTGTTCGATGGGGAGGTGGTGCTGGGAGGCGGGCGGATCGCGTCCTGAGTACAACAATGAAACCCCCGACTGCCGCTATTCGTCCGTTCTTCCGTCAGGTATCGCTAACATTTTCTCATAGCGCTCCACCAGTTCCTGCAGAGTAAAGAACGCTACATAGTTGCTTGCGAACTGAGCGTCTATCTCTACCTTTCCGAGCAGCGGGGGAGGGGTGTCGCTTGACATCAATTTGCCTAAGATCGCCCCAAACACGACGACTTCATCGCTCATGGAGTACAGGAGGTACGGAGACGCTGAACTGACGTGGCCGAACGGCGCAATTCTGAACCAGCCGGGCCGTGCGAGTGAGGGCACAAGGAAAGACCGGAACGCAGAGTGTATCGAACCGTGAGCAGCGCCGGAAAGCACCAGCTTCAGCTTTGCGCGTCTTTCCAGGAACTCCGTCGTCTCTAATTCCGTCAGACCCGCACTTGTGAGCACTTCGAGAAGGCGCTTGTTCAATCTGCCGAATCCGATCTGTTGCTTCCAGAATTCATTGATGTCGTAGTCGTGTGGTTCGCGATCATACTGATCAGCAAATTCACGGTCTACAAGTGTGACAAGAGCAAGGTCGAGAGTCTCCAGCAATGATCTCAGAACTGGACGTGCCGCGTCTTCCAAGCCGTCAGCTACGAGACGGCGTACCGCCACGGACAATGCAGATACACGCGCTACAAGCATCAGAAAGGCGCGCCCTTCCGCTTTCTCTTCAAGCCTCTCGAAGCAGCTAGAGACAAACCGGAAAAGGTGATGTAAGTAGTGGAGCGTCTCGTCTGCAAGAGTTATCCAGACACCGAGATGATTGCTCGTATCTGCAATGCATCTACGACGCACCTTCGTTAGTTCGCTCTTTATGTCGACACGCCGCGCGTTAGCTAGATCGCCAGTAGCGAACCCACTCCAGATTAGCTCGACTTCGCTTTCCATATCGTTTTTTCTTGGCATGAAGTCGCTCTTTTTCGGTGACTTAGGGATACTGCCTAGCCCGCCCAGCGATTCACCTTGGAACGCTTTCAAAGAGTTCAGACGATTGCTCTATGCTCTCTGGCATCTGTGTGTCGTCATCCAGCGCCGCTCACGCGCAAAGGTCCAGCAGCCTTCCTCCACTCTAGTAGGTAAGGCCATAGCCGAGGGGGAAGAGCGGTACGGCGCCGCCCGCGCCGAGGGGGAGCTGATCCATGGAGCGGGGCCAGGTGTAGGGGAGGCGGCCGGTGGGGGCGTAGTCGCCGAAGAGGACGTCCGCGACGCCGTCGCCTTCGGTGCCGGGTAGCCAGGCAGCGAGGAAGGCGTCGGCCCGGTCGAGGGCACGGCCCAGGATCAGGGGGCGGCCGGAGACCAGGACCACGACCACGGGAATCCCAGAGGCGCGCGCGTTGGCGACGGCGGTGAGGTCCGCTTCGTCGAGGGCGAGATACTGCCGGTCGCCCTTCATCTCCGCGTACGGCGTCTCGCCGATCACCACGACGACGGCGTCGGCGCCGGCGGCTCCGCTGGCGTCGAGGGAGTAGGTGATCTCGGCGGCGGGGGCGGCGCGGCGGAGGGCGGCGAGGATGGTGGTGCCGCCCGGGGTCACGGGGCCAGACTTCCCCTGCCAGGTGATCGTCCACCCGCCGGACTGGTTGCCGATGTCGTCCGCGCTCTTGCCGGCGACATGGATGCGGCGCGCGGACTTCGACAGCGGGAGGACGCGGTTGGCGTTCTTGAGGAGCACCATCGACTCGCGCACCGCCTGCCTCGCCACCGCCCGGTGCTCCGCGCCGCCGAAGCTCTGCTCCAGCGCACGGTCCGCGCGGAAGTCGTAGCCGGGCTCCATCAGCCCCATCGCCAGCTTCACGCGCAGGATGCGCACGACCGCGTCGTCGATGCGCGATGTCGGCACGCGGCGCTCATTCACCAGCTCGGTGAGCAGGCCGATGAACTCGCGGTAGCGTGCGGGGACCATCACCATGTCGATTCCGGCGTTGATCGAGATCGCGATCGCAGTCTTGTAGTCGGAGTGCACCTGGTCGATGGCGTCGTAGTCGGAGATCAGGAAGCCGTCGAAGCCCATCTCCTCCTTCAGAATCTCGGTCAGCAGGCGGCGGTCGCCGGTGACCTTGATGCCGTTCCAACTGCTGTAGGAGGGCATGATGGCGGCCGCGCCCGCGTCAATCGCGGCACGGTACGGGTACAGGTGCACGCGCCGGAGCGTCTCCTCGTCCACGCGCGTGTCGCCCTGATCGAGGCCCTTTTCCACGCCCGTACCCGCCAGCGTGCCGCCATCGCCCACGAAGTGCTTGGGGGTGGCGGCGACACGAAGCGGGCCGCGCAGCGTGCTCCCCTGATAGCCGCGGACCGCGGCCGCGCCAAGGAGGGAGACGATCTCCGGATCTTCCGAGTAACCCTCGTAGCTGCGCCCCCAGCGTATGTCCTGCGGCACGCAGATGCAGGGCGCGAACGTCCAATTCACGCCGATGGCGCGCGTCTCGGCGGCGGTGATCTCGGCGACGCGCTGGACGAGGCGCGGGTTGCGGGTGGCACCCAGGCCGACGTTGTGGGGGAAGATGACCGCGCCCAGCACGTTGCTGTTGCCGTGCACGGCGTCGATGCCGTGGAGGAGCGGGATGCGCAGGCGGGTGCGGCGGGTGCGCTCCTGGAGCGACTCGTAGCGGTCACGCCACGCCTCCAGCGTGTTTCCAGCTGGCGGATCCGAATCGCCGCCGCTCAGGACGGAGCCGAGGAAGAGGTTCTCGACGTCGGCCGGGTCGCGGATGAACTGCTGGTCCGCCTGCGTCATCTGGCCCACCTTCTCGGCCAGCGTCATCCGCTTCACCAACGCGCGGGCGCGGGCGTCGAAGCGCATCAGCATGGAAGGCGGCGTGATGGGCTCCGCCGGGCGCGCGGCGAGCGTCGCGAGGACGGCGAGGGCCAGGAGCGCGGGGCGAAAAAAGGAACGCGCGACCGCTCTCCCCGCGTCATCCGGGGGAAGGGGTCGCGCGCTCGCGGCCGTAGCGGGGCGGATGGCGCTACTCCAGCTCGCGCGACTCGCGGAGCATCTTCCGGAGAGTCTCCTCCGGGTACTCGTGGACCATCTCCTCGGCCTGCGCCTCGTCCGAGCCGCTGAGCTCCACGTAGCGGGGGCGGCGGGCGGGGTCGGAAAGGCAGTTGAAGACCACCTTGGGGCTCGTGGGGAGGCCGAAGCGGCCGCCCGACGCGTATGCTTCCCAGGTGATCAGGTTCTCGTCGGTGAAAGTCGCGCTCATCGTTCCTCAGGTCAGTGCTTGAGCCCGGCCGTATCGGCGAACTCCTCGAACTTGCGCCGCTGCTCGTCCGTCAGCTCCTCCGGCAGGTCCACCATCACGCGGATGTACTGGTCGCCACGCCGCCCGCCCTTTTCGATCCCCTGCCCCTTGATGCGGATGCGCTTTCCATGCTGCGTCCCGCCCGGGATCTTGACGACGACGGGGTTCTCGTCGAGCGTGCGCACCCGAACCCTGGAGCCCAGCATGGCCTGGGCCAGGTTCACGTGGATGTCGCAGCTCACGTCCAGCCCGTCGCGCGTGAAGAACTTGTCCGGCTGCACGCGGAAGGTGAGGACCAGGTCGCCCGCCGGGCCGCCGGCGGCGCCCTTCTCCCCCTGCCCCGCCAGCCGCACCCGCGAGTTGTTGTCCACGCCAGCGGGCACGGTGACGTTCACCGGCCGCACCTCGCGCACCTGCCCCTGGCCGCCGCAGCGCGTGCACGGGTCCGCGGGGACCTTGCCCTTCCCCATGCAGTTGGGGCACGGCCGGGTGACGCCGAAGCTCCCGCCGCCGAAGGTGATGGTACCGCTCCCCTTGCACTCCGGGCAGGGGTTGACCGGCGTCCCGGGCTTTCCCCCGCTGCCGTGGCACACCGTGCACTCCTCCGTAACCTGCAGCTGCACGGTGATCTTTCCGCCGCGCGCCGCCGTGCGGAACGGGATGTCGACCGCGTACTCGATGTTCTCGCCGCGCTGCGGGCCAGGGCGCCCGGCGCCGCGCTTCTTTGAGCCGCCGAAGTCGAACATCGAGCCGAAGATGTCGCCCAGCCCGCCGACGTCCAGGTCTTCGAAGGAGAAGGTCTGGCTCGTGGCGCCGCCCGCCCCCGGACGCGAAGCACCGGGCCGGAAGCCGCCCCCGCCGGTGAAGCCGCCCAGCCCGCCGAACTTGCGCATCTGGTCGTACTGCTTGCGCTTTGCCTCGTCGGAGAGCACGGAGTACGCTTCGGAGACTTCCTTGAAGCGCTCCGCGGCGGCCGCGTCGTTGGGGTTCGCGTCCGGGTGGTACTGCTTGGCGAGCTTGCGGTACGACTTCTTGATCTCGTCCGGGGTGGCGTTGTCCGCCACGCCCAGGATGCGGTAGAAGTCCTTGGTCTGTGTGGCCATGGGGCCGCCCGCGTCAGCCGTTGAACTTGCGGACGACCACCCGGGCGGGGCGAAGGAGCAGCCCCTTGAAGCGGTACCCCTTCTGGAACACCTGCGCCACCGTGTCGTCGTCCTCGGCCGCCGCGGCGGGGACGGTGGTCAGCGCCTCGTGGATGGCGGGGTCGAAGTCCTTCCCCTCCGCCTCCACGATCTCCAGCCCCGCGGACTCCATGGCGCGCAGGAACTTGCGCTCCACCATCTCGGCGCCCTCGTGCAGCGCGGAGGAGGCGGTGGTGGCGGGGTCGAAGTCGGCGATGCGCTGCAGGTCGTCGAGCGGCTCCAGCAGGCGCTCCAGCAGCTGCGCCTGGGCGCGCACGAACGCCTCGGTGCGCTCGCGCTCCACGCGCTTGCGGTAGTTGTCGAACTCCGCCGCCAGCCGCAGGTGCCGGTCGCGCAGCGAGCTGAGCTCGGGGTCGCCCGCGGGCTGCGCGGGCGCCTCGGCCTCGGCGGGCTGCGCGTCGGCGTTCTCGGCGACCGGCTGTGCTTCGGCGGCGTCGTGCTCGGTATGGTCGGTCATAAGGCGGTCTTATCCGCAGTGCAAAACGAGATCAGGGCCGCGGCGGCGCTCCTGCCGCGGCGCGAAACGGCATCGGTGCGGGTGGGATGCCCGCGCCCCGGGTTGAGCAATCGTGGTGCCATGCGTGTGCGCCGAAATGGCAGGGGGCCCTCACCCCCGCTCGTTCCTCGCTGCCCCCTCTCCCGATAACAGGAGAGGGCTGCGCCCTCGCCGTTATCGAGAGAGGGGGCGGACGTGCGGTGCCAGGCGGCGGGTTTGGTGCCGCGCGGAGGGCCCCCTCCCCCCGGCCCCCTCCCCCGCCTGCGGGGGCGCAGGGCGGGTGAGGGGGAGAACTCCGCGCGCGCAGCACCGCCCCTTCTTCGCCCTCCGCTGTTCCGCGAAAATCGTAGGGGCAGACCTGCGTTTCTGCCCAACCTCGCCTCCGCCCCGCCCCCCGCCCCCGGCCCCCAATCCGTAGGGGCGGCCCCGCGTGGCCGCCCGTGCCCGCCCCGGCACCACCCTCCGCCCCGCTGGCCGACAAACTCCCCCCTCTCTCGATAACA
>DASVTZ010000080.1 GCA_036387335.1 Longimicrobium sp. | reverse complement strand
CCCTCACCCGCCCTGCGCCCCCGCAGGCGGGGGAGGGGGTCGGGGGGAGGGGGCCCTCACCCCTCCCGCAGCACCTCCAGAAACGCCTCCCCGTACTTCTCCAGCTTCGCCGGCCCCACCCCCGGCACCTCCAGCATCTCCGCGTCGTCGCCGGGGCGGCGGCGGGCGAGCTCGATCAGCGTCTTGTCGGGGAAGATGCAGTACGAGGGGAGGCTCGCCTCCTTGGCCAGCTTCGAGCGCAGCGCCTTGAGGCGGCCGTACAGGTCGGCTTCCTCGGCGGAGGGCGGTGCGACCTCGCGCCTGGGGGCGGGCTCGGCGGGGGGGCGGCGGCCGATCTTGCGGCCTCCGTTCTCGGTGGCGAAGGCGGCAAGGACGTCCATCAGCGGCGCGCCCCAGCGATCCAGCAGCGCGGGGGTGACGCCCGGGATGCGCAGCACCTCCTCCGGCGTGGCGGGGGCGTACTCGGCGATCGACTTCAGCACCTCCTCGTTGAGGATCGACACCCTGGGGAGATCGTGGCGACGGGAGAGCTCGTCGCGCATCTCGCGCAGGCGGTCCAGCAGGTCGGTGCGGCGTGCGGTGCGGCTGGGGCCGCGGCGCGTGGACGAGGTGCCCAGGTCCACCGCCTCGGACGCGCCGGCGCCGGCCACGGCGGGGCGACCGCCCGCGCGCAGGCAGTTGTCGCAGGCGCCGCACTCGCGCATGGCGGCCGGGTCGCCGAAGTAGCGGAGGACGAAGCCGCGCCGGCACTCCTCGGTGTAGCCGTACGCCTGCACCTTTTGAAGCTTGCGCAGGTCGCGCTCGCGCTTGGCGTCCAGCGTGCGCCAGTCGATGGGGAGGCGGTTGATGGGGGTGGTGCGGTCCAGCACCCAGATGCCGTCGCCGCCGGCCTGGCCCCATTCCAGGAAGCCGCCGTCCTGCAGCCCGTCCAGCATCCGCATCGCCTCGCCGCGGCCGCCCGGGACGCCGAGCATCCCCCACTCCAGCTCGGTGCCGCGGTACGACGCCTCTCCCCCGCCCCGCCGCCAGATGGTGCGCAGCAGCTCCAGCTCCGCCGTGCGCCCCGCCAGCTCGCGCGAGATGCGGTCCGGCCGCGCCACCAGCCGCACGCGCACACCGGAGCCCGCGGGCCCCAGCGGACGCACGAGCCCGAACTGCTCCAGCACGCGCAGGGCGGAGCCGGCCATGCGGTCGCCCTTGATCCCAGGCACGATGCGCCCGAGCTCGACCAGGCCCACGGAGCACACGCCGGACGCGTCGGCGCCCCCGCGCAGGGTGTCCATCATCGCCTCCACCGCGCGGCGCGGGGGGTTGGCGGTCTCGATGAAGAACTCGTGGGTGAAGCGGTCCGCGTACGAGTGAAGGAGGACGCAGTCGGAGGGGCCGCCGTCGCGCCCGGCGCGGCCCGCCTCCTGGTAGTACGCCTCCAGGTTGCCGGGCATGTTGTAGTGGACCACGATGCGCACGTCGCGCTTGTCGATCCCCATCCCGAAGGCGTTGGTGGCCACCACCACCTGCGCGGCGCCGCTCATGAAGCGCTCCTGGATGCGCTTCCGCTCCAGGTCCTGGATGCCGGCGTGGTAGCCCACCGCGTCGATCCCCGTGCCGCGCAGCAGCGCCGTGAGCGCGTCCACGTTCTTGCGCGTGGAGGCGTACACGATGGCCGATCCCTCGCGCCCGCGCAGGAGCTTGAGGAGGAGGCGGTCCTTTTCGCTGTCGTTCTTGGCGCGCAGGACGTGCCACACCAGGTTGCGCCGGTCGAAGCCGGTCACCAGCGTGGCCGCGTCGCGCAGGGAGAGCTGGCGGACGATGTCCCGCCGCACCTCCTCGGTGGCCGTGGCGGTGAGCGCGGCGATGGGCGGGTCGCCCAGGGCGTGGCGCACCTCGCCCAGGCGCAGGTACGACGGGCGGAAGTCGTGCCCCCACTCGCTCACGCAGTGCGCCTCGTCGATGGCCAGCAGCGACACGTCCATCGCGGCCAGCCGGCGGATGAAGCGCTCCCCGTCGAAGCGCTCCGGCGCGACGTACAGGAGCTTGAGCTGGCCGCTCTCGGCCGCCATCATCCGCATCGACATCTCGTCCGGCGAGAGCGACGAGTTGATGAAGGTGGCGGGGAGCCCCACGCGGGCCAGCGAGTCCACCTGGTCCTTCATCAGCGAGATGAGGGGCGACACCACCACCGTGAGCCCCGGCAGCATCATCGCCGGCACCTGGTAGCAAAGGCTCTTGCCGCCGCCGGTGGGCATGATGGTCAGCGAGTCCGCCCCCGCCAGGACGTTGCGCACCGCCTGGTCCTGCCCCGGCCGGAAGTCGGGGTATCCCCAGTGGCGGCGGAGGACCTCGCGTGCCTCCTCCAGCGGATCGTCTACGGCGGTCTGGAACGGCTCGGTGAGCATCGGGCGCGGGTGCGGGATGAAGGTGTTGCGCCCCCCGTACCCGACACCGCCGCCGGGGTTCACGCCGTCCACCTTCCCGCGCGAAACCCGTCCCCGCGATGGCGCGCGCGGCCCGCTCCCGCTCCCGCACGCGCCGGGACTGTGGAAAGGCCCGCGTGCGATAGGATTGCACAAGGACGGCGGAGCGTGCTACTTTGGAGTCCGCACACGCAGGATCGTCCGCCCGCCAGCTCACCCCGGCGCACGACACCCCCGGCGCCCCCCGCGCCCGAACATCCCGTCTCTCCTGCCCCCGACGACCATGGACCCGATCCGCACCGCTCCGCCCCAGGCACCCCGCTCCGCACCGCGCCGCGGCTGGGTCGCGCCAGAGGTGAAGGACCTTCCGCGTCTCACCGAGCTCACGCTGCAGACCGGCGGGGGCATCCCCTGCGGCAGCAGCACCGTCTGCCCGTAGCGCACGGCCGCTGATGCTCCTGGGCCTGGCGATCACCGAGCACTGCAACCTCCGCTGTCCGCACTGCATCCGCGATGACGTTTCCACCGTCCGCAACCTGGACGCGGGCCTGATCCTCCGCACGGTCGATCAGGCTCGACTGCTGTGGGACGAGGTCGCCGCGTCCATCACCGGGGGCGAGCCGACGCTGCACCCGGAGTGGGAGCGGATCATCGCGGGGCTGCACGAGCGGGGTGTGACGTACCGCTTCGTGACCAACGGCTGGCACATGCGCCGCCTGATGCCGGCGCTGGATCGCTACCCCCCGGCCCGGGTGCGCGTCTCGCTCTCGGGCGCGGACGAGGAGGTGCACGACGGGGAGCGGGGGCGCGGCTCCTTTCGGCGCGTGCTGATGGCGGTGGCGCTCCTCACCAGCCGCCAGATCCCCACCTCGCTCGGCTTCGTGGTGGACCGGCGCGACCGGCACCAGCTTCGGCAGGCGGCGGACCTGGCGGAGGCGCTTGGGTGCCTGTCGATCGACTTCGCGCTTGCGCAGCCGGTGGGCGGTAGCGCCGCGCGCGACAGCGACCTCGCCCCGCGCGAGTGGTACTCCGCCCGCGACGAGATCCTCGCCCTCGCCGCCGAGGGCCGCCGCACGGCCGTGATGCTCGACTACGGCGCACCGTCGGACGGCCCCGAGGCCCTCTGCGAGACCTTCAAGAAGAACCGCATCTACGTCGATGCGCGCGGGCGCCTCTCGCTCTGCTGCCAGCTCTCCGGGTACGGCTCCAACGAGACCGACGTCGTCGCCGACCTGAACAAGACGTCGCTGCTGGACGTGTGGCCGCGCTACGAGGAGGCGCTGGATGCGCAGCGCGCCGCTAGCCTCCCCCACGGCGGCGACCCGTTCGACCCTTTCCCCTGCATCCGCTGCGCGCGCGCGCTGGGGAAGATGGCCTGGATCCGCGACTACCCGTCCAGCCCCTGGGCCGGCGCCGCCCTCCCCCCCACCGTCCTCCTCCCCCCCCGCCTCGTCCCGCTCACCTACGCCGCGCGGGTCTGATTGCCCGGGCGAGTGAACTCGCGGCAACAACAGCACAAAGTCCGCCTTCGCGGACTCGCGCCCCTTTGTCATCCTGAGCAAAGCGCCTCACCATCCTCGCCCCGTCACCACCCTCTGGCGCGAAGCGAAGGATCTACTGCGCGTGAGCAGAGGCCGGGGGCACTCGCACCAGCCTCGAACCGGCGCCGGCTAGATTCTTCGTTCGCCGCAACGAGATCCGGCCCGCTCCACGGAGGCCCTGCCCGGCGGCTCACTCAGAATGACAGGGTAGTGGGTTCACGCTCCGCGTGGCTCCAGCGGCGAATTCATTCATTCTCTCCTAGAACAGGCCATCCCGCCCCATCCCGATTTCCCGCGCTTTCCCTTAGATTCCAGAAGTCCGCCCGGCGGTATCCCTCGTAATCCCTGCTCGCCCATGCGGTTCCCGCTACACATAGCACTCATCGCCATGCTCGCGGCCGCGTGCGGCGACCCCGGCTCGGGCGTCACGCACCCGCCCAGCGGGCCGCTCACGCTGGAGCTGCAAGGGACGCTCGCGCGCGACTCGGTGGTGCACGTGCGGGCGCTGCGCGCGGGCGTCGTCGTCCCCGCCGCGCAGGTGACGCTCGAGGCCACCCCCGCCGACGCCGTGCAGCTGCTGGGCGGCGACTCGCTGCGCTTCCTCAAGGTTGGCAGCCTCACCGTCAGCGCCGCGGCGGGAGCCTCGCGCGGGAGCAGGACGATCGACGTCACCGCGCCCCCGCCGCTCGCCCTGGAAGTGACGGGGCGGATGGAGCGCGGCGCGGTGGTGCGGGTGGCGGTCACGCAGGGCGGAGTGGCGCTGCCGGCCGGCACGGCGGCCCTCGCCTTCACCCCGGCCGATGCGGGCCAGGCGCTCGGCGGCGACTCGGTGAGGCTGCTGCGCGCGGGAACGGTCACGTTGCGCGCCACCGCCGGCCGCGACGAGGGCGCGCGCGAGCTGACGGTCGCCGTGCCGCCATCGATCGTGTTCGACCGGGTGGTGGACGGCAACCGCGACCTCTGGCGCGTCGCGCTCGATGGCGGCGACCTGGCGCGCCTGACCGAGCACGCCGCGGAAGACAGCGACCCCACGGTGGCGGCCGGGCGCATCGTCTTCTCCAGCCTGCGGTTGGACAGCAACTTGGAGCTCTACAGCATCGCGCTGAGCGGGGGCGAGGCCACGCGCCTAACCCGCACGAGCGCCGGCGAGACGATGCCCGCCCTGTCTCGCGACGGGCAGCGCATCGCGTACATCAGCAGCGCCAGCGGCCTCCCCCGGCTCTGGCTCGCGGCGAGCGACGGCACCGGGGCCGCCCCGGCCGCACCCACGTTCGGCGCGGGCTTCGCGCTGGACGCCT
This sequence comes from Longimicrobium sp., assembly GCA_036387335.1. NCBI lineage: Bacteria > Pseudomonadati > Gemmatimonadota > Longimicrobiia > Longimicrobiales > Longimicrobiaceae > Longimicrobium > Longimicrobium sp. The sequence continues at coordinate 15,994 of DASVTZ010000080.1, read as the reverse complement.
CGCCGTCGTGGGCGCCGGACGGGAGCAGGCTCGCCTTCACCTCGACCGAACGGGGAAGCCCGGACGTGTTCACGCTCGTCCCGGCCGGCACACCCGTGCTCCTGGCGGGCGGCAGCACACTGGAGCTCGAGCCGGCGTTCAGCCCCGATGGCCGCTTCCTCGCCTTCACGTCGGACCGTGCGGGCGGCGGCGTGACGCGCATCTACCTGATGGTGCTGTCAAACGGTGCAATCACGCAGCTTACCTCCGGTACCCTGTCCGCGGGGCAGCCGGCCTGGACCGCGGACGGACGCCTGGTCTACACCGAGTTCGCCGCGGCGGGTGGGCAGCTGCGCTGGATCGATCCCGCCGCCCCGGCCACGAGCTACGCCATCCCCACCGGAGCGGGGAGCGCGCGCAACCCCGCCGGAATCCCCTGACCCAGCTTTCGATGGACACCACGACCCGCTACGCCGTCCCCGACGAGGTGCTGACGGCGCACCTGGAGGGCGAGGCCGTCCTCCTGCACATGGACACCAAGAACTACTTCCGCCTCAACGCCACCGCCGCGCTGCTGTGGAAGGGGATGGAGCGCGGCCTGGAGCGCGAGCAGCTCCTGGACAGCCTGCTCGCGGAGTTCGAAGTGGACCGCCCCACCGCCGCCGCCGAGCTGGACCGCCTCCTGGGCGAGCTCGCCGCCCGCGGCCTCGTCGTCCCGGGATGACGGAGCGCGCCCTTCCTCCCCCCCGTGCGGTGGAGGGGTGGGGGCCGATCGCCGGCGTCCGCGCCGCGCTGCGTACGGCGGGGTGGCTGAGCGACGGGCGCTGGCGCACGCTGCTGGAGCCCGCCCCCCACGCGCACGCCGGTGCCGAGCCGCCGCGCGGTGCCGTCCGTGCGACGCGCGGAGCGCTGCGCGTGCTGGCGCGCGTGCCGGGCGGCCGCTGGCGGAACACCTGCCTCTATCGAAGCGTCGCCGAGTGCCTGGTGCTCCGCGCCCACGGAGTGGACGCGCGCCTCCGCATCGGCGTCGGCACGGAGGGGGCGGAGGTGATCGCCCACGCCTGGGTGGTCCGCGGCGCCCAGGCCGACGCGGATGCCGATCCCGCCGCCGCCGCCCTGCGTCCCCTGGCCGGCCGCGCGTGACGCACGTCCTCCTGCGCGACGGCGCCCTCCGCGTGGAGGCCGGCCCCGATCTCATCCCCCTGCTGGACCGCTGGCTCCCGCTCCTCCCCTACCCCGAGCGCACGCCCGACCCGCACGGCGCCGTGCTCCGCGTCGTCCGCGGCGATCCCGTTGCGCCGCCCACCGCACGTCCATCGCTGCGCCTGGGGACGGCGGACGTGTGGGTGGAGGGCGACAACGCGGTGCTCGCGGGGAACGCCGCACGCTGCTCGGGAGATGTCGATCTGCAGGCGGGCACGGCCGAGCTGCGCGCACCGACCGGCGCGAACGATGACGCCACGCGCTGGGAACTGTACTCGATGGCCTCGCTCGCCTGCGCCCTGCTGCTGAACCGCATGGGGCGCACGCTGGCGCACGCGGCCGGCGTGGTCGCGCCCGATGGCGGCGCGTGGCTGCTGGTGGGGGACACGCACGCCGGCAAGAGCACCACCGTCGCCAACCTCCTCCGCTGCGGATGGGGCTACGTGTCCGACGACAACGTGGTGCTGGCCCGCGCCGGCGGCGGGATCGAGGTGGAAGGATGGCCGCGCCACTTCCACATGGACGAGGGATGGGAAGCGGGCGCTCCCGTGGGCCGCCGCGGCGCGATCGACCCGCGAGCGCGCTGGCCGGGGCAGTGGACAGACGCCGCGCCCCTCGCCGGGCTCCTCTTTCCGCGCGTGGAGCCGGGGCGGCCGACCGAAGTCGCGCCCTGCCCCGCCGCCGACGCGCTGGCCGCGCTCCTCCGCCAGTCGCCGTGGCTGCTCGCGGACCGGGGAAGCGCCCCGTCGGTGCTCGCCCTGCTGCGCGACGCGGCGGCGCTCCCCGCGTTCGCGCTGCGGCTGGGGCTGGACAGCTACGCCGACCCGCCGCTCCTGGCCGCGCGGCTGCGCCCGGCATGGGTCATCTGACCGGTAACAAAAACCTGTTCCTTCGCCCAACTTCATTTTAATATTCCGGGCGGGGAGCCCCGATGGCCGGACTCCCTCCCCCCAAACATCCGCACGAGGTCGCACCCAATGACACTTTCCATCCTTCGACGCATCGGCCCGGCCGCGCTCGCGCTGGCGCTGACGGTGGCCGCCACCGACGCGGCGAGCGCGCAGATCGGCGGGCTCGGCCGCACGCTGGGGCGCGCCGCGGGCCGCATGAACGTGGACGCGGTGCTGCGCGGCGATCCGCCGATCACCACCAGCCTTCCGGACGCGCGCTGGGCCGTCGACTCGCTCGACAACTTCACCCCGCGCGACGCCAAGCGCTCCATGCTCCAGCTCCAGCGCACCCCCAGCGGCGGCTTCGTGCTGCGGCCCGGGTACTACGAGATGGAGACGCAGAGCTACTGCCTCAAGGCCGGCACGCACGGCCCCGGCGGCGGCGACGGCTACATCTACGCGCCCACCGCCGGCCCCGCCGAGGACGCGGTCAAGTCCATCCTGCGCAACTCGGTGAACCACCCGGAGATCCACCAGCACGACGTGCAGACGCTTCTGTGGGCGATCATCGCGCGCGCCAAGTTCGAGGAGCTGAGCAACGAACACAAGGCGACCGCCGCGCGCCTGCTGACGCCGCAGCAGCTGGCCGCGCTCAACCGCACCGCGCTGGACATGGTCCCCGGCCCCGCGATGGACGCCGCCATGAGCCGCGTGCCGCCGCTGGTGCGCCAGGTCTTCCAGGCCGAGGCGCAGATCCGCCAGATGCTCACCAACCCCGGCACCTCGTTCCAGCAGCTCGAGGCCGCGGCGGTGCTGGCGGGGATGGCGCCGATGGGGCCCGGGAGCCGCGAGGTTCCGTCCGGGCGCTGGAGCCTGCACCCGGACGGCTACTACGTGCGCTACATTCCGGAGGGCTACAGCCACACGACCACGCAGATCTGGGTTCCGCAGGGGAGCCCGGCGGTGGGCAAGGAGTACGATCCGGCCACGCACATCGCGGTGCCGGGGAACACGGCCCGCCAGCGCCTCGTGCAGTCCGGCCGCGTCTACAACGAGTCGTAAGCGGCGGAGGCGAGGTCAGAGAGAGACGGGCCGGCGAGCGATCGCCGGCCCGTTTTCGTGGTACCCCAACAGCAGGGCTCACGCGGAGACGCAGAGACGCGGAGAGAGGTCGCGGAGTCCTCTCCTGCGTCTCTGCGCCTCTGCGTGAGGGGTCTTGTGGAACACGGCGCCGTCTGCGAGGATAGCAGCGGGGGTGCGATGTCGTTCAACCCGTTCTCGGAGGCACGTTTGGATAGACGCTCGTTCGTACGGCGGGGCGCGGAGGCGGCGCTGGCCTTCGGTGTCCTGCCGAGCCTGGAGGGGATCGGCGCGGCGGCGGAGGCGCAGACGGGGTTCGGCGCGCTGCGCGACCGCTACTTCGTGCGCGTGCTGGCGCTGAACCCCGTCACCGCCACCTACCTGGGCGGCGACGCGTACTCGCCCACGCTGCGCGCCGTCAACGGAAGGCTGCGCGACTACCGGCCCGCCGCGCTCGCCGCGGAGCGCGCCTTCTACCACGCGACGAAGCGGGCGTGGAGCGCCATCCGCCCCGCGTCGCTCCTGCCGGCGGAGCGCATCGACCACGCGGTGATGGGCGCGCAGCTCGACTTCATCCTCCACCAGCTGGAGGACCTCCGCTATCACCAGCGCTCGGTGGACACCTACGTGGCGGAGCCCTTTCGCGGCATCGACTGGCAGATCCAGCAGATGACCGACGCCGGTGGCGGCCTGCTGGGCACCGCCGCGGAGTGGGATCTCGTGGTCGCGCGGCTGCAGGCGGTGCCGGGCTACCTCACGGCCGCACGGGGGAACCTCGCCGCGGGCAAGGCGGCGGGGAACATCCCGGACTGGCGCATGGTGGAGCGCGACGGGATCGTGGGGAGCCGCTCCAATGCGCAGTACTTCCGCACCGTGCTCCCCGAGCTCGCCAGGAAGCTGATGGGCGGCCGTCCCTTCGCCGCCGCTGCCCTCGCGCGCCTGCGCACCGCCGCCGGGCGCGCGGCGGCATCGTACGAAGACTTCGCCCTCTTTTTGCGCCGCACGTACGGCGCGGATGGACGTGACCGCTTCGCCGTGGGCGAGCGCGAGTACATGTGGCGCGTGCGGAACAACCTGCGCGACACCCGCACCGCGCAGCAGCTCTTCGACTACGGCAAGGAGCAGGTCGCGCTCTACCAGGGGAAGATCTACGAGGTCGCCCAGACGGTGGCTCGCGACGCCAACCTCGCCATCCCCTTCGGCACCACCGACGAAAAGAACGCCGGCGTGCGCGCGGTGATGGACCACCTGGCCAAGGATGCCCCGCGCAACGACGACGAGCTGCTGCAGTGGTACGTGGACGCCGGCAAGCGCGCGGTGCAGTACGGGCGCGAGCGCGGCCTCTTCGACATCCCGGCCGACTACCGCCTGGACGTCTATCCCACGCCGCCCGTGCTGCGCAGCACCATCGACGCGGCGTACTACCCCGCCCCGCCCTTCAAGCGGTCGGGCGTGGGCCGCTTCTACCTGACCCCCACGGACAACGATCCGGCGGCGCTGGGGCTGAACAACCGCGCGTCCGTCGCCGACACCGCGATCCACGAGGGGTTCCCGGGGCACGACTGGCACTACAAGTTCCTCACGCAGAACGCGCGCGGGATCTCCAACATCCGCTGGCTGACCCCGGGCGCGGTGGAGGACTCCGCATCCATGTGGCAGGACTCGATGGCCGCCGAGGGGTGGGGGCTCTACTCCGAGGAGCTGATGTCCGAGGCGACGCTGGAGCGCCCGTACGGGTTCTACACGGCGGGCGAGTACATGTACGAGCTCCAGGGGCAGCTCCTGCGCGCCGTGCGCATCGTGGTGGACGTGGGGATGCACACCGGCCGCATGACCTACGACCAGGCGGTCGACTACTTCACCGCGAACGTCAACTTCTACCCCAACGCCCGCGCCCGCGGCGAGAGCGACCCCACGGCGAAGGCGGTGGCGGAGGGCGCCCAGCGCGCCATCTACCGCTACAGCAAGTGGCCCACCCAGGCGATCACCTACAATCTGGGCAAGAACGCCATCATCCAGCTCCGCGAAGCGTACCGGCAGGCGCGCGGCTCCAGCTACTCGCCCCGGGAGTTCCACGAGCGCTTCATGCGGATGGGGATGATCCCGCCCGGCTTCTACCGCGACGCGTTCATGGCCGACGCGCGCCGCTGAGCCGCCGCGAGCGAGACCGGCCCCGCACCAGGAACAGGTGCGGGGCCGGTTTCAGCTCGTTCCGCGATCGATCAGGGGATGTATCCGCACCGGCACTGGCCGCTGTACGAACAGTACCCCTGACCTCCGGGGCATCTGTAGGCGCACGGGTAGTAGTAGTAGTCGTACCCCTCGGCGGGGCACGACACCAGCGCCGCCGCCGGCCGATCGCTCGCCACCGCCCGGCTCGCGCCGAAGCTGAGCCCCACCGCGACCAGCAGCGCGAACACCGCCTGGATCAGGTACGTCAGACGAAGCTTCATGCGTCCTCCAAAGTTTCGGTGTGGGTGGCGCTCGGGCGGCTACCGGAACGCCGGGACCAGCGTTGCGTCTCGGTACTCAGGGGATGTTTCCGCAGCGGCAGAAGCCGTCGTACGAACAGTACCCCTGCCTGCGCGGACAGGCGTTGGCGCAGGGGGCGTAGTAGTAGTCGTATCCCTCGGCGGGGCACGACGCCATCACCGCCGTCTGCTCGCTCGCCATTGCCCGGCTCGCGCCGAAGCTCAGCCCTACCGCCACCAGCATCGCGAATACTGCCTGAATCAGGTACGCCAGACGAAGCCGCATACGCCCTCCCCGGATGGGAAATGGAGATGCACGACGCTCCGGCAGGAGTACCGAAGCGCCATCGCGATTCGCGCAATATCCATTCCGTCCGAAACTGAGCGTTGAAGGCCCCCTCCCCCCTGCCCCCCTCCCCCGCCTGCGGGGGCGCAGGGCGGGTGAGGGGGAGAACCCTGCGCGCGCTTCGCCGATGTCTCGTAGGGGCGCGATTCATCGCCGATTCATCGCGCCCACCCTCTCAGCCACCCCGCCGCCGGCCCCACGCCCACGAATCCCGTAGGGGCAGACCTGCGTGTCTGCCCTCCCTTTCCCCCGCACCGACCCACGCGCCCCCCGGGACAGATCGCGTAGGGGCCGCCCCACGTGGCTGCCCGTGCCCCGTCCACACGCCGTCGCCCGCAGCCGGCACCGAATGGCGCGCCGCCGAACGCACATCCTGTCATCCTGAGCGACGCCTTCACCCACCTGTGCCCGGCCCCAGCCTCTGGCGCGGAGCGAAGGATCTACTGCGCGTGCCGAGGGCCTCGTGGTCACACGCCGTCCACCTGCCTCGCCGGCTAGATCCTTCAGTCGCCGCCAGGCTTTGGTGTGGGCACATGGGTCAGTGCAGCGGCTCCTTCAGGATGACAAAAAGGGGAGGAGACAGAGGAAGACGAAGTTCTCTCTGCGGCTCCGTGTCTCCGCGTGAGCCCCGCCGTTCAAGGCGCGCGGTCGTTCAGCGCGCGCAGGGCGGCCTGGGCATCGGCGTGCTGCGGCTCCAGGCGGAGCGCCGACCCGTACTCGCGCCGCGCCCCCGCGAAGTCGCCGCGCGCCTCCATGATCATCCCCAGGCGCCAGTGCGCGGCGGCGTGGGAGGGGAGATCGGCGCGATGCGGCCGGGCGAGGTAGGCGCGCAGGGCTCGTTCGCCGCTCTCGAGACGGAGGCCGGAGAGCGCGGCCACCCGCCCCGTATTGTAGAGCGCGGAGGCGTCGCCGGGGTCACGCGCGAGCAGCCGGTCCAGCGCCGCGAAGGCCGCGTCCCACCGTTTTCCCGCGGCGTGCACGGAGGCGAGGCCGCGCAGCGGAGCCATGCTGTCCGGCGCGAGCCGCACCGCTTCGCCAAACCACCGCTCCGCCTCGGCGAGCCGGTTTGCCTCCTGGTGCGCCGCGCCCAGGAGCAGGGCCCCCGCGTACGGCTGATCCGCGCGGATGCGCTCCGCGACGGTGGCGAACGCGCGGTCGGAAGCAACCGCCACGTGCGGCCTCACCCCGTTCCCCTCCAGCCGCGTCCTGTCCGCGGCGAAGTAGTCCGCCTCCGGGAAGATCATCATCCACCCGTCGCCCACGGGGTGCGGGGGCGCGGAGAGCATGCCGCCCGCCGTCCGCTCTCCCACCAGCGTCGCGCGCCCGGTCGTCTTCAGGAGGTGCGCGAGGGGCTCGGAGGCGCTCCCGGACCTCCCGTCCACCAGCAGGAACACGCGGCCGCCGAAGTACGGCGCCCGCGGCGGCACCACCCCCCGCAGCGCCCCGTGCCGGCGCACGCCGTGGATCACCGTCCTGGCGCCGCCGTCCGAGAGGACGGGGATGGCGGCGAGCTCGGCGGGCGTGGGCGGCGCGCGGTGGGTGCGGTACCAGCCCGGCCCCAGGAACACTCCCGCCTGCACGCTGTCACGCACCAGGTGCGTCACGGGAGACATGGAGCTCACGTCGCCACCCGGATTGCCGCGGATGTCGAGGATCAGCGTGTGTGGCGCGGCCGAGTCGATGCGCACGAACGCCCGGTCCACCGCGGCCGTCACGCCGGACCACCTCGCCACGCGGAGCCGCGCCACCCCGGGCGCGGGAAAGGAGAGACCGACCAGCGCGCCGGGATTGGGGTCGTCGGCGAGGAGCGAGTCGAGCGGGGTGGCGGCGCGGACCGGGTCGCGGAACAGCTCCAGGTGAGACATGCGCAGCCGCGGCGTGAGCGCGTAGAACACCGCCATGGCGTGCACGTCGTCCGGGACGGTTGCGAAGCGCGCGTCCAGCTCGCGGAAGAAGGAGCGCCACTCGGGCCGACCGAGCAGCGACGGATCGTAGATGCGGACGGCCACGGAGTCGCGCATGCGCGCGGCGAGCGCGCGGTAGTCGCGCACCGGGCGCACGTCGGTCGCGGGGACGGCCTCGAACGTCCCCGCCGGCGCGCCGGTGGTGCGCCGCAGCTCGCCGCGCATGCGCCCGTCTGCCAGCACGCCGGAAAGGGTCCGCTCCCCCAGCCCGAACGAGACCATGCGCCCCGTCACCATCACCTGGCCCTCGCGCGTGGTGGCGGTGCCATTCTCCACCCGGACGAGGGCGCCGCGCGGCGGGAGCTTGCCCAGGAGGCGCCCCAGGGTCGCGCGGGGCCACCCTGCCAGCTCGCCCGCCGCGCCGGGGCGCGAGAACGCCTGCCAGCCTCCCGCGCCCGCCGGCTCCACCGCGAGCCTCACCACCAGCTCGCCGCCCCCGGCCGGGCGGAGCGTGAACAGCCACGGCCCACCGGGCACCGGCTGCGCGGCGGCTGGGGAAGCAGCGAGGAGCAGAGGGATCAGGAGACGGCCGGGAAGCTTCGTCATCGCTCGAATCGGGTGCGCGGAAGGAGACGGCGGGGTGCGCCAACTGTCGCGGCTCCTCGCGCCGCGCTCAAGCGTGGCTCGCCCAATCGGCCACCCGCGCGTACGGCCGAGCCGTTTCGTCGCTGGATGGCGGAGGCCGTTCGAGGGTTTTACATGCGAAGCCCCCTCCCCCCGGTAGTCTTGGGGGAGGGGGCAGCGAGGTGACGAGCGGGGGAGGGGGCCTGCCCTACACCCGCGCCGTCCCGTACAGGATCGCCTTCTTGACTTCGCCGATCGCCTTGGTGATGCGGATCTCGCGGGGGCAGGCTTCGGTGCAGTTGAAGATGGTGCGGCAGCGCCAGACGCCCTCGCGGTCGTTCAGGATGCTGAGCCGCTCGCCCGCCGCCGTGTCGCGCGAGTCGAAGATGAAGCGGTGCGCGTTCACGATGGCCGCCGGCCCCACAAAGTTCTCGTTGGCCCAGAACGACGGGCAGCTCGTGGTGCACGCCGCGCACAGGATGCACTTGGTGGTGTCGTCGAACTTCTCGCGGTCGTCCACCGACTGCAGGCGCTCGCGCTCGGTGGTGCGCCCGTCGTTGATGAAGTACGGGAGCACGGAGCGGTACTGCGCGAAAAAGGGCTCCATGTCCACCACGAGGTCCTTTTTCACCCGGAACCCCATGATCGGCTCCACCGTCACCTTCTGGCCCACGTCGCGGATCAGCACCTTGCACGCGAGGCGGTTGACGCCGTTGATGCGCATGGCGTCGGACCCGCAGATGCCGTGGGCGCAGGAGCGGCGGTAGGTGAGGGTGCCGTCCTGGTACCACTTGATGGCGTTCAGCGCGTCCAGCACCCGGTCGGTGGGGTCCACCTGCACCTGGAACTCGGCGTAGCTGGGCGCGGCGTCGGTATCCGGGTTGAAGCGGAAGACGCGCACCGTCACCGGCTTCACCCCGCCCGCCTTCGACGGCGGAGCGGTCTTCTGCGCCGGAGCCTTCGCGGCCGCCGCGGCGGTGCCCGCGGAGCTCGCGTCGGCGGTGGTGGAGTCGCGCTTGGCGCCGCCCTGCCCTTCGGTCTCGGCCTTCATCAGTATACCCTTTCCTTCGGCTCGAACTGCTTGATCACCACCGGCTTGTACGAGATGCCGAGCGTGCCGTCCTCCGCCTGCGTCACCAGGGTGTGCTTGAGCCACTCGGCGTCGTTGCGGTCCAGGTAGTCCTCGCGCAGATGGGCACCGCGGCTCTCGGTGCGGTTGATGGCGCTCACCGTGGTCACCTCGGCGAGGTCCAGCAGGTTGCCGAGCTCCCACGCCTCCAGCAGGTCGGTGTTGAAGTTCTTCCCCTTGTCCATCACCAGCACGTTCTGGAAGCGCGCCTTGAGCTCGCGCACCTTGACCAGCGCCGCCTCCATCCCGGGCCCTTCGCGGAAGATGCCGACCGCGTCCTGCATCACGTCCTGCATCTCCTCGCGGATGCGGGCGGCGGGCTCGCCCTTTTGCGTGGCCAGGATGCGCGTGAACTCCGCCTCGATGCGCGCCGTGGGGCGGGCGGGAAGGGGCGGCAGCTCCGCCGTCTTGCAGAACTCCGCCATCGCGATCCCGCCGCGCCGCCCGAAGACGACCAGGTCCAGCAGCGAGTTGGTGCCCAGCCGGTTGGCGCCGTGCACCGAGACGCAGGCGCACTCGCCGGCCGCGTACAGGCCGGGGATCACGGCGTGCTGCGCATCCAGCGCGCGGCACTCCACGTCGGTGGGGATGCCGCCCATGCCGTAGTGCGCCGTGGGCTGGATGGGCATCGGCTCCTTGACCGGGTCGATCCCCAGGTAGGTGCGGCAGAAGTCCGCGATGTCCGGCAGCTTGTTCTCGATGACGTCCGCGCCCAGGTGGGTGGCGTCGAGATAGACGTACTTCTTCCCCCCGATCCCCCGCCCCTCGCGGATCTCCTTGCTGATGGCGCGCGCCACCACGTCGCGGCTGGCCAGGTCCTTCATGGTGGGGGCGTAGCGCTCCATGAAGCGCTCGCCGTGGTCGTTGCGCAGGATGCCGCCCTCGCCGCGCACGCCCTCGGTGATCAGGATACCCAGCCGGTAGATCCCCGTGGGGTGGAACTGGTAGAACTCCATGTCCTCCAGCGGGATCCCGCGGCGGAGCGCGATCGCCACCCCGTCGCCGGTGTTGGCGTGGGCGTTGGAGGTGATGGACCACACGCGCCCGAAGCCGCCCGTGGCGAACTCCACCGCCTTGCTGCGGAAGATGTGCAGGTCGCCCGTCGCCACCTCGTACGCGATCACCCCGCCGCAGCGCCCGTCGTCGGCCATGATCAGGTCCACGACCTGGTACTCGTCGTAGAAGTCGACCCCGGCCTTGATGCAGTTCTGGTAGAGCGTCTGCAGGATCATGTGTCCCGTGCGGTCGGCCGCGTAGCAGCTCCGGCGCACCGGGCCCTGCCCGAAGTGGTGCGTGTGCCCGCCGAAGGGGCGCTGGGCGATCTTGCCGTCCGGCGTGCGGCTGAACGGGAGCCCCATGTGCTCCAGCTCGATGATCACCGGCACCGCCTCCTCGCACATCACCTGGATGGAATCCTGGTCGCCCAGGTAGTCCGACCCCTTCACGGTGTCGAACGCGTGCCACTCCGGGTGGTCCTCCTCCAGGTTGGCGAGCGCGGCGCAGATGCCGCCCTGCGCGGCGCCGGTATGCGAGCGGGTGGGGTACAGCTTGGATATCACCGCCGTGCGCAGGCCGGGCGCGCGGCTGAGGTAGATGGCCGTCATCAGCCCCGCCCCGCCGCCGCCCACCACCAGCGCGTCGTACGTATGCGTGTGGATCATCGCGCCTGGACCGTCGGGTCGAATGTGAGGAGGGCGAAGACGCCCCAGGCCATCACCGCCAGGAGAAGGGTGTAGGCGACCGCCTTCACCGCCACCTGCCGGCCGGGCTTGCGCACGTAGTCTTCGATGCTGTAGCGCAGGCCGTTGAGGCCGTGCAGCATGGCGAAGACGCAGAGCGCCACGTTGTAGAGGCGGTTGAACGGGTTGGTCCACCGCTCGCGCACCAGGTCCGCGTCCAGGTGCTCCACGCCCACCACCAGGTTCCACCACACCAGGTGGTAGAGCGAGAGGAAGATGAGCACGAGCCCGCTGACGCGCATGAAGAGCCACGAGTACAGCTCGAAGTTGCTGCGCGCCGCGCTGGGCCGCTCGAAGCCGCCGCCGCGCCGCGGGGCGCCGCGCACGGCCACGTTGTACATCGTCTCCTCGTTCATCGCGGCGTCTCCACTGGCACGTCCAGCACCCCCGGCGTCGCCTCGGCGCCGTGCGCGGCCGGCGTGCGGCCCTCGGACCGCAGCTGCTCCATCCGCGCGCGGTGGCGCTCCACCCCCGGCTCGTCGGCGAGGCCGAAGATCGGCGCCATCATGATCCACGCGACCGGAAGGATCAGCAGCACGCTGGCCCCGAGCGCCACGAGCCCCAGCTTGCGCTGGTGGCGCATGGCGTGGGGCCAGAAGTCCTGGATGATGATGCGCAGTCCGTTGAGCGCGTGGTACAGCACCGAGAAGAAGATGGCCAGCTCGCCCAGCCGGAACACGGGGTGGCGGTAGATGTCGAGCGACTCGTTGTACACGTCCGGCCAGTAGATCACCAGCGCGGTGTCGAAGACGTGGATCAGGAGAAAGAAGAGGATGCCCAGCCCGGTGACCCGGTGCAGCATCCAGGTCCACATCCCCTCGCGCCCCTTGTAGCGGAGCGACTCGGTGAGCCGGGTGTTGCGGACGTTGCGCACGCTGCCGGCGCCGTTCTCGATGCGGGTTGCCATGTGTCGGTACCTTGGTGTTGCACCCCTTGAAGCCAGCGCCGCCCCTTTGGAGCGGCGCCGGCGGGGGTGCGTCAGACCAGCGCCATCGGCTCGAGGACCGCGTCGGCCGACTTCTGCAGCGCGGCGCGCTCGTCGTCGGTCAGCTCCACCTCGATGATCCCCTCCATCCCGTTGCGCCCCAGCTTCACCGGCACGCCCAAAAAGAGGTCGCGCATGCCGTACTCGCCCTGCAGCCACGCGGCGCAGGGAAGGATGCGCTTCTTGTCCTTGACGATGGCCTCCGCCATCTGCACCGCGCCGGCGGAGGGCGCGTAGTACGCCGACCCCGTCTTGAGGAACTTCACGATTTCCGCGCCGCCGTTGCGGGTGCGGTCCACGATGGCGTCCAGCTTCGACCGCTCCATCAGCTGCGTCACCGGGATGCCGCTCACGGTGGTGTAGGAGATCAGCGGCACCATGGTGTCGCCGTGGCCGCCGAGCACCATCGCCTGGATGTCTTCCACCGACACGTCCAGCTCCATCGCCAGGAAGGCGCGGTAGCGGGCCGTGTCCAGCACGCCGGCCATGCCGATCACGCGCTCGCGCGGGAAGCCGCTGGCCTTCATCGCCACGTAGCTCATCACGTCCAGCGGGTTGCTGACCATGATGATGATGGCGTCGGGCGACACGCGGGCGATGTTCTCGCTCACCTGGCGCACGATGCCGGCGTTGGTGTTCAGCAGGTCATCACGGCTCATCCCCGGCTTCCGCGCGATGCCGGCCGTGACGATGTAGATCCCGGACCCGGCGGACTCCTCGTAGCCGTTGCTGCCGATGATGCGCGAGTCGAAGCCTTCGATGGGGGCGGACTGGAACTGGTCCAGCCCCTTCCCCTGCGGCACGCCCTCGGCGATGTCGATGAGGACCACCTGGCGCGCCAGCTCCTTCTCCGCCACGCGCTGCGCCGCCGTGGCGCCGACGTTCCCCGCCCCGACCACCGTGATCTTGTCCATGTATCCCCGAGCTTTGGATGCGTGGTTTGTGTGGCTCCGCGGCCCTGCCGGAAGCGGGGGCAACATAGACGCGCCCGCACTACGTGTCAACGGAAGACGGGGCCCCGCGCGGGCCCCGTGTTTCACCCGCGGTCGACCTGCCGCAGCGCCTCGTAAAGCGCCACCCCCACGGCGGTTGAGAGGTTGAGGCTGCGCGTCTCCGGCCGCATGGGGATGCGCACCTGGCGGCCGGGCGCGGTGGCGAGCACGTCGTCCGGCAGCCCGCGCGACTCCGGCCCGAAGACCAGCACGTCCCCCGGCACGAACTCCGTCTCCCAAAGCCCCCGCTCCGCCTTCGTCGTGAACATCCACGTCCTGCGCCCCCCGATGCCCGCCTCGAAGTCCGCCCACGCCACGTGCACGTGATACTCCACGTGCTGCCAGTAGTCCATCAACGCCCGCTTCGCCTTGGGATGGGTAAAGGAAAACCCCAGCTTCCCGATCAGGTGCAGCGGCGCCCCCGTAGCCCCGCACGTCCGCGCGATCGCCCCCGCGTTCCCGGGGATCTCGGGCTCGTACAGCGCTACGGCGATCTGGTTGGGTGTCAGCATGGTGTCTGTGTGGCCTGGCCTTGGCGATTGAAATCGCGGCAACAACAGCACAAAGTCCGCCTGCGCGGACTCCCGGGCGAGATTTGTCCCGGAGGGGCAGGACTGGGCTTCCTCAGGAGTCCGCATTCCAGGGGCGAATGAATTCGCGGCTGGAAAACACAAAGGCCGCCTTCGCGGACTCACGCGGAGGGCGGCGCGCGTTCCACCCCTTCTTGTCATCCTGAGAGAGCCGCCTCACAGACCTGCGTCGAGCCCCGAACTCCGGCGGCGATCGAAGGATCTAGCCCGCGAGGCAAGAGGACGGCGGGCATGAACGGTCCCCGCGTCACGCGCAGTAGATCCTTCGCTCCGCGCCACAATCCGGAGCGCGGCAGAGGACGGTGAGGCGCGTCACTCAGGATGACAAAGTCACGAGACCGCTTCAGCGGTCTTCGCGTAGTTCCAGCCGGGGGCTTTAGCCCCCGGTGTGCGGGCGCGGGGCCCACGCCCGCACCCATCCCAACAACCCGCCCCCCGGCGACGCGGGGACGATGCCCCCCGCGGCGTCACGACGTCCCGCCACCCACCTGCGCCAGCACGGCGAAGTAGTGGCAGACGCTCCCCGCGATCACGAACAGGTGCCAGATGGCGTGCGCGTACGGGATGCGGCGGCTATGATAGAAGACCGTGCCGCCCGTGTACGCCAGCCCGCCCGCCACGATCCACAGCAGCGTCGAAGGCGGAAAGCGCTCCAGCATCGGCTTGGCGGCCACGATCGCCATCCACCCCATCCCCAGATAGAGCGCGGTGGAGAGGCGGGGGAAGCGGCCAGTGAAGAAGAGCTTGAAGACGACGCCGGCCGCGGCGAACACCCACGCCACCGCCAGCAGCGTCCACCCGAAGCCGCCACGCAGGCCGAGCAGGGTGAACGGCGTGTAGGTGCCCGCGATCAGCAGGTAGATGGCGCAGTGGTCGAACACCTGGAGCCGCGCCTTCACCCGCGGCGTGCGCGCCGCGTGGTACAGCGTAGACGCCGCGTAGAGGAGCACCAGCGTCGCGCCGAAGACGGCGCTGCTGAAGACGGCCCACACGTCGCCGCGGAAGACGGCGACGGTCACGAGGATGGCGGCCCCGGCGGCGCTCGCCACGAGCCCGGCACCGTGGGTGAGCGCGTTCGCCAGCTCTTCGCGGCTGGAAGCGGATGCAGCGTCCATCGGGGACTCGCGGGTGGCACGGTTCGTCATCGCGCCACACCGTATCCGCAGGAACCCGGCCGCGGCCCCGGAACCCTCCCCCGCCCCGCCGGTGTAAGCGCGAACAGAGGTCCCACACCGAAATCCACACCCTGCCGGAGACACTCCCGTGACCTCCCATACCGTCGCGCGCTGGACCCGCCGCGGCAGCGCCGCCCTGGTGCTCGTCCTTGCCGCCTGCGCCAGCGCGGAGAAGCGCATGAACCAGGGCATGGCCCTCGAGCAGCGCGGCCGCCCCGCCGACGCCGCCGAGCGCTACATCGACGCCCTCAAGAAAGACCCGTCGCTCACCAGCGCCCGCGCTCGTTTGCAGGAGACCGGCGACCGCGCCGTGCAGGAGGCCATCTCCGAATCCGCCGCGCTCGGCGCCTCCGGGCGCGCCGCGGAGGCCGCGAACACGCTGCTGCGCCTGGACGCGCTCGGCCGCGACGCGGCGGCGGTCGGCGTGCGGCTCACGATGCCGGCGGACTACGCGCAGCGGCGCCGCGCCACCTTCGACCGTGCCATCGACGACGCCATCGCGTACGCGGAGCGGGCGGAGGGGAGCGGCGGCTTCGACGAGGCGGTGAGCCGGCTGGAGCGCGCCAGCCGGTGGGAGCCGGGTCCCGGCCAGCGCGCCGGGCTGGACCGCGCCCGCTTCGAAGCGCAGCTGGGCTGGGCCGAGGCCGGGCTGCGCGCGGGCCAGTACCGCGCCGCACACGAGCGCGCCCGCGCCGCCGCTGCCCTTTTCGGCCGCGAAAGCCCCGAAGCCAGCCGCGCCCTCGCCCTGCAGGAGGAGGCGCTTCGCCGCGGCACCCTCCGCGTCGCCATCCTCCCGGTGGGGAGCGAGCCGGGCGCGCGCGACAAGCTCCCGGACGATCTGGTGCCCGCGCTGAACGACGCGCTGGAGCTAAACCACTGGACGCGCG
>DASVTZ010000079.1 GCA_036387335.1 Longimicrobium sp. | reverse complement strand
GTGCGCGTCCACCAGCCCCGGGATCACGTACTTCCCGCGCACGTCCACCCGCCGCGCCCCCGCCGGCACCGTGCACCCCGTCCCTGCGCACACGATCCTCCCCTCCCGCATCACCACCGTGGCGCCCGCGATGGGTCCGCGCCCGGTGCCATCGATGAGCGTGCCGCCCACCAGCGCGGTCACCGGCCCAGCCGCACCCGTGGCCTGTGCGGAAAGCTGCTCGCTACCGAACAGGAGGATGAAAACGATGGCTGCGGTGCGGAACATCGTGCCCTCTGGTGTCGTGGAAAGCGGACGTGCTGCGAGGCTGCACCGCATCATGGGCCGCGCGTTGCGACGCAGCAAGATGGTAGCCGGAGCTTCGTTCCACAGCGAGCCGTTTCCTTTAGAGGGCAACGGCACCTTCGATCGCCTCATCCGGGTGCGCTTGCACGCCTTCCGTTACGGCCACTAGGCGTTCGTATAGACTGCGCGGTATTCCACGCAGCCGCTCCGGATGGCGGGTGAGGTCGCCCTCAAGAAGTTGGAGGAAGGCCACCACTGCGGCTTCCTCGGAGTTGTCTGGGTGTCGTGTCATGATGCCTCTGCGATTCCTCGGATTGTACCCACCGGCTCCCGCGCCCGGTGCACCTCCTCCCCGCGGCCGAGGTTGCGGGCGATTACGGCGAAGGCGATGGCGGCGGCGAGGAGGTAGAGGGCGGCTTCGGTGTAGGCGCCGAAGAGGAGGCGGCCGACGCCGAACAGGGTGGCGTAGACGCTCACCACGCCCGCGACCCAGTTGGCCCACCCCAGCGCGCCCTCGGCCACGGGCTCGTTGGGGAAGCCGGCCAGCGCCTGCACCGGGCGCCACCCGCGTCCGCCGGGGCGCACGCGGCGGTAGAAGTCCACCAGCTTCGCCTCGTCGGTGGGGGCGGTCAGAAAGGTGACGGCGACCCAGACGATCGTGGTGATGACGGTCGTGGCAAGCATCAGGTAGGCGCCCTCCAGTGGGTCCACGGGGTCGTAGATGCCGAGGCCGGTGAGCGCGGCAAAGGAGACCAGCGCGGCGACCATGGCGCTGATCTCCGACCACGCGTTGATGCGCCACCAGTACCAGCGAAAGATGTACACCAGCCCCGTCCCCGCCCCCAGCGCGATCATGATGCGCCACGCGCCCTCGATGGAGCCGACCCAGTACAGGATGTAGGTGACGCCCGAGCCCAGGATGAAAGTCACCACGGTGGCGAGGCGGGAGAGCGCGATCACCTTTCGCTGCTCGGCCGCCGGGTTGACGAAGCGGAGGTAGAGGTCGTTGATCAGGTACGACGCGCCCCAGTTGAGCTGCGTGGCGATGGTGGACATGTACGCCGCCGCGAACGCCGCGATCATCAGCCCGCGGAAGCCGGTGGGGAGCAGGTCGACGACGGCGCTGATGTAGCCCGTGGCGGGGTCTTCGAGGTCGGGGTAGAGCACCACCACGCAGAGCGCGGTCAGGATCCACGGCCAGGGGCGGATGGCGTAGTGGGCGATGTTGAACCAGAGCGTCGCCAGCATCCCGTCGCGCTCGGTGCGGGCGCTGAAGATGCGCTGCGCGATGTACCCGCCCCCACCCGGCTCCGCGCTGGGATACGACGTCGCCCACCACTGCACCGAGAGGTACGCCAGGAATGCGGTGAGCGGCATCCACGCCGCGTCGCTACGCGGGAAGAAGGAGAGCGCGGCATCGGCCGAGCCGTAGTGCTCCGGGAGGCGCGCGACGAGCGTGTCGATGCCGCCAACGGCGTTCACCGCGAAGATCGCCAGGATGATGGAGCCGCCCATCGCGATGCCGAACTGCACGAAGTCCGTCACCAGCACGCCCCAGAGCCCGGAGAGCACCGAGTACGCCATCGTCACCACGAACATCACCACCAGTGCCTGCACCGGTGCGATCCCCAGCGTCACACCGAGGATCTTGAGCATGGCCAGGTTCACCCAGCCGATGATGATCAGGTTGATGGGGAGCGCCATGTACAGCGCGCGGAAGACGCGCAGGATGGCCGCCGGCCTGCCGCTGTAGCGAAGCTCGGTGAACTCCACGTCGGTCATCACCCCCGCGCGCCGCCAGAGCCGGGCGTAAAAGAAAACGGTGAGCATCCCGCTCATCACCATGTTCCACCAGAGCCAGTTGCCGGCGATGCCGTTCGACGCCACCATCCCGGTGACCGCCAGCGGGGTGTCGGCGGCGAAGGTGGTGGCCACCATCGACGTGCCCGCGAGCCACCAGGGCACGGAGCGGCCGGAGACGAAGTACTCCGACACGCTCTTCCCCGCGCGGCGGGTGTAGGCGAGGCCGATGGCGGCGGAAAGGACGAAGTACGCGGCCACGATCAGCCAGTCGACGAGGGCGAGCTTCATCGGGTGTGCTCCGGGGGCGGGCGGGGCGTGGGTGAGGATGCTGATTCTAGCGCGCGAATATCGAGGTGGCAAAGAGAATCGAGCGGAAGCGCGGCGGCGGGTCTCTTGTGGCGGCGAGCAGATTCATCCTACACTGATTCCCTCTAGAACAGCCTCACACAGAGAGCACAGAGGGAACCGCAAGGCGCAGAGGAAGCCCTTTCCCTTATTCTTTCCTCACCCCTCTGTGTCTCTGTTCTGTGTGAGGCCCAGCCGTTCCCTGGAGATGTTATGAACCGAGTCTTGTTCGCCGCGATCCCGCTGCTGGCCGCGTGCGCACCCTCGCCCGCTCCGACGCGCGAGAAGCCCGCGGCGGCGCCTCCAGCGGTTGCGGCGCCGCGCCCCGCCCCGCGCCCAGCGCTCGCGACGCCGGCGGAGGTGGGGATGAGCGAACGGCTGATCCCGTCGCTCGATTCGATCATCGAGGCGGCCATCGCGGACCGCGCCTCTCCCGGGGCGGCCATCGCCGTAGGGCGGAGCGGGCGGATCGTGGCGAGCAAGGGGTACGGGCGCACGGACTGGGCGCAGGGCGCGCCCGCCGTCACCGACAGCACGCTGTACGACCTCGCCTCCCTCACCAAAGTGGTCGCCACCACGACCGCGGCGATGATCCTGGAGGAGGAGGGGCGGCTCGACCTCGACCGCCCCGTCACACGGTACCTTCCCGGCTTCGACGCGCCCGACAAGGCGGCGATCACCCCGCGCATGCTCCTCGCGCACAACAGCGGGATGAACGCGTACCACACGCTGTATCGCGAGGCGAAGGGGCGCGAGGAGTACCTCAAGGCCATCAACGCCCGCCCGCTGGCGCACCCGCCGGGCACGCACTTCGAGTACATCGACTGGAACCTGATCGTCCTCCAGCTAGTGGTGGAGCGCGTGACGGGCGAGCCGCTCGACGCGTTCCTGGGCAAGCGCGTCTTCGAGCCGCTGGGGATGCGCGACACGCGGTTCAATCCGCCCGAGTCGCTCCGCCCGCGCATCGCGCCCACCGAGGTGCAGGCGTTCCGCGGCGGGCAGGTGTGGGGCGTGGTGCACGATGAGAACGCATGGTCGCTCGGCGGCGTGGCGGGGCACGCGGGGCTCTTCTCCAGCGCGCGCGATCTGGGCGTCTTCGCCACCATGATGCTGAACGGCGGCGAGTACGGCGGCGTGCGCATCCTGCGCCCCGAGACCATCTCGCGCTGGACGCGGCGCCAGAACCCCGAAACGTCCAGCCGGGCGCTGGGGTGGGACACGCCGTACCCCGGATCGAGCGCGGGCCGCTACTTCTCCCCGACCTCGTTCGGCCACACGGGCTTCACCGGCACCTCCATCTGGATGGACCCCGTGAACGGCGTCTTCGTGGTGCTGCTGACGAACCGCATCAACCCCACCCGCGACAACCCGAAGCTCGGCCCCCTGCGCATCGCCGTCGCCGATGCCGTGCAGCGCTCCGTGACAGGCCCCGCGCCACGGAGCCGCGACCGCGGAGGCAGATGACGGCGCGCGCCGCGACGTTCATCCGCGACATGCTGAAGGCGCTCACGAAGGCGGCGGCGGTCGGAGGCGCCATCGCCGCGCCCGCCGCCTCCGCTCAGGCCCAGACGCCGGACCGGCTGCGGACGGACTGGGCGTACCTGGAGCGCTTCCGCGCGGAGAACGCCGCGCTGGGGCCGCCTCGGAGGGGCGAGGAGCGGGTCGTCTTCATGGGCAACTCCATCGTGGAAGGATGGGCGCCGCACTTCGCCGCGATGTTCCCGGGGAAGCCGTACGTAGCGCGCGGCATCAGCGGCCAGACGACGCCGCAGATGCTGGTGCGCTTCCGCCAGGACGTGATCGCGCTGAAGCCGCGCGTCGTCGTGATCCTCGCGGGGACCAACGACATCGCGGGAAACACCGGGCCGGCCACGCTGGAGATGATCCAGGACAACATCGCGTCGATGACGGAGCTGGCGCAGGCGAACGGCATCCGGGTGGTGCTCGCGTCGGTCCTGCCGGCGTTCCGCTACCGGTGGAAGCCGGAGCTGGAGCCGGCCCCGATCATCGTCGCGCTGAACACGTGGATCAGGGACTACGCGGTGAGCCACGGCGCCGTGTACCTCGACTTCCACACGGCGATGGCGGACGAGCGGCAGGGGCTGCGCGGCGACCTCTCCGCCGACGGCGTGCATCCGCACGAGGCGGGGTACCGGGTGATGGCGCCGCTCGCGGAGCGGGCGATCGCGCAGGCGCTTCGCAGGCGGCGGTGACGGGCGCGGGCCGGCGGGCGCGCTCCGTGCGTGGACTCGCGCGCGTACGGGCGACCCATGCGACCGGAGCGACATTGGTGGATAGGCACCCGCGGCTGATCCTGATCGGGGTGGATGAAGGGATGCGCGAGGCGCTGCGGGAGGTCCTCGCCGATGCGTTTCCCGAGCTGTCGGTCGAGTTCCCCGATCCGTGGTCGAGCCGCTTCGGATGGACCGAGGAGGACTGCCACACCCTGGTCGAGCAGTCGCCCGAGCCCATCTTCCTCTACGACGAGGGCGGGCTGCTGTACGCCAATCGCGCCGCGGCACGGGCGGTGGGCTTCACTCCGGAGGAAGTGGTCGGGCGCTCGCTGCTGGGCTTCGTGCACCCGGATGACCGCGCTCGCGTGCTGGACCGCATGAAGCGGGTCTTCGACGAGCGCGTCTCGCCCGAGGTGGTCGAGCTGCGGCTGATGCACCGCGACGGGAGCGTGCGCATCGTGGAGATCATCTCGGTGCCGGTGCTCGTCAGGGGACGGCCAGGCGCGCAGGTGATCGGCCGCGACGTCACCGAGCGCAGGCGCGCGGAGGACCGGCTGCGGCACGCGGCGCTCCACGATCCCCTCACCGGCCTGCCGAACCGCGCCGCGCTCCTGGAGCACCTCGACCGCGTCCTGGCCGAGCCGGGCGCGCGGATCGCCCTCTCCTTCCTGGACCTGGACGGCTTCAAGGTCGTCAACGACAGCCTCGGCCACGCCGCCGGCGACGAGGTGCTGTGCGAGGTGGGCACACGGCTGCGGAAGTGCGCGGGCCCCGAAGCGTTCGTCGCCCGCTTCGGCGGCGACGAGTTCGTCTTCAGCGTCCCCGCATGCGACGAGGAGTCCCTCGCGGCCCACGTCGCCGAGGTGGTCGACGGGTGCCTTGGGTGGATCGAGGTGTCCGGACGGCGCGTGCGGGTGCGCGGCAGCACGGGAACCGCCGTCGCCGGCGACGTGAGCGGCAACGAGCTGATCCGCCGCGCGGACCTGGCGCTGTACCGGGCCAAGGAGGCGCGCCGCGGCGGCGTGGTCCTCTTCGACGCGGAGCTCCACGCGCACGTGCAGGAGCGGCTCGCGCTGGAGAGCGGGCTGGCGGAGGCGCTTTCGTCCGGCGGGCTGGAGGTGCACTTCCAGCCCATCGTGCGGCTCTCGGACGGCGTCATCGCGGGAGCGGAGGCCCTTTCGCGCTGGTCGCATCCCGAGCTGGGGGCGATCGCGGCGGACCGCTTCGTACGCATCGCCGAGGAGGTGGGGCTCTCCTTTCCGCTGGACATGCTCGCCATGGAGCGGGCGTGCGAGGTGGCCGCCGCGGACGCGGAGCTGAGCGTGAGCGTCAACGTCTCCGCCGCGCACCTAGGCGACCCCCGCCTGGTGGCCGAGGTCCAGCGCGTGCTCCACGGATGCGGCCTTCCCGCGCGGCGGCTGGCGCTGGAGATCACCGAGGGCGAGATCGTCCGCAACGCGGAGACGGCGATCGCGGCCCTCCACGAGCTGCGCGCGCTCGGCGTGGTGATCCACCTGGACGACTTCGGCACCGGCTACTCGTCGCTCGCCTACCTGGAGCGGCTGCCGGTGGACGCGGTCAAGATCGACCGCTCCTTCGTGGCGCGCGGCGGCGACGACCCGGTGATCCTGCGCTCCATCGTCGCCCTGATCCGCGCCCTGAACCTCCAGGTCATCGCCGAGGGCGTGGAGACCGAGGCGGACCTGCGGCGTGTGCGCGAGGTGGGTTTCGACTACGCGCAGGGCTACTTCTTCTCCCGCCCCATCGCCGCCCCCGCCCTCGCCTCGCTGCTGGCGGATGGGCCGCGCTGGTAGGAAATATCACACAGAGACGCACTGAAAGAACGGAAGGAGGGGATTCTCTCTGCGCCTTTGCGGTTCCCTCTGTGCCCTCTGTGTGATGCTTTTCGCCGTTCGTTCTATATTCTTGACCGCCCCTTTTCAACGATTCGTGACCAGGAGCTTTCCGATGCGCAGTATCCAGAGTTCCCCCGCCCGCGCCGCCTGGCTGCTGGGTGCGCTCGCGCTGGCGCCGCTCCCCGCCGCGGCGCAGGGCGGGCCGGCGGATGCCGACATCCAGCGGCGCGTGGAGGCGGTGACGCCCAAGGTGGTGGCGTGGCGGCGCGACATCCACCAGAACCCGGAGCTGGGGAACCGCGAGGTGCGCACCGCCCGCCTCGTCGCCGAGCACCTGCGCGCCCTGGGGATGGAGGTGCAGACGGAGGTCGCGCACACCGGCGTCGTGGGCGTGCTCAAGGGCGGGCGGCCGGGGCCCGTGGTGGCGCTGCGGGCGGACATGGACGCGCTGCCGGTGACGGAGCAGGTGAACCTCCCCTTCGCGTCGAAGGCGAGGACGGAGTACAACGGCCAGCAGGTGGGGGTGATGCACGCCTGCGGGCACGACAACCACGTCGCCATCCTGATGGGCGCCGCGGAGGTGCTGGCCGGGATGCGCGCGCAGCTCCCGGGAACGGTGAAGTTCATCTTCCAGCCCGCCGAGGAGGGCCCGCCCGCCGGCGAGGAGGGCGGCGCGAAGATGATGGTGAGGGAGGGCGTGCTGGAGAACCCGAAGCCGGAAGCCATCTTCGGGCTGCACGTGGGCGTCATCCCGGCGCCGGTGGGCACCATCTCGTACCGCCCGCGCGGCGCGATGGCCGCCGCGGACAACCTGCGCATTATCGTGCGCGGCCGTCAGACGCACGGCGCTGTACCGTGGAGCGGCGTGGACCCCATCGTCATCAGCGCGCAGATCGTCCAGGGGCTGCAGACCATCGCCAGCCGGCAGAGCAACCTGACCACCGCGCCGATCGTCGTGACCATCGGGAGCATCAACGGCGGGGTTCGCGGCAACATCATCCCCGACTCGGTGGTGATGGTGGGCACCATCCGCACGCTCGACAAGGACATGCAGACCGACGTGCATGACCGCATCCGCCGCACCGCCGAGATGATCGCGCAGAGCGCCGGCGCCACCGCGCAGGTGGTGATCGACAAGGGCGTGGCGCCGCTCACCTTCAACGATCCCGCGCTCACCGAGCGGATGCTCCCCACCCTCCAGCGCGTCGGCGGCGCGGAGCGCGTGCAGCTGGTGCCGCCCACCATGGGCGCGGAGGACTTCTCCGAGTTCCAGGCGCAGGTGCCGGGGCTCTTCATCTTCCTGGGCGTGGTCCCCGCCGGGCAGGACCTCACCAAAGTGGCGCCCAACCACTCGCCCCTCTTCTTCGCCGATGAGGGCGCGCTCCCCGTGGGCGTGCGCGCCATGACGCAGCTCGCGGTGGACTACCTGGCCCGCCCCGCCCCGCGCCGCTGACCACCATGCGCTTCCCGAGCCCGATGCGCCGCGCAGCGGGCGGGCGTGCGCTCGCCGTCGTCCTGCTGCCGCTCGCGCTCTTTGCGTGCGCGCGGCGGCAGGCCCTCACGGAGGGGTTCCTCGCGGGCGCGGACACGGGCGAGCTCACGCGGCTGCACGAGCGCTACCGCGTGGCCGCCCTCGGCACACGCGAGTTCACGCACGGGGAGCTGTGGAGCGCGCTGGGACCGATCGTGGATGCCGCGGGCGGGCCCGAGCGCGAGGAGGCAGGGCGCTCGGCCGAGGGGCGCCCGATCTACCGCGTGCGCTACGGCACAGGCCCCACGCGCGTCCTGCTCTGGTCGCAGATGCACGGTAACGAGTCCACCGCCACGATGGCGCTCGCGGACCTCTTCCGCTTCCTGGCCGAAGCGCCGGACGACCCGCGCGCACGCCGCCTGGCCGAGCGGCTGACCATCGAGGCCCTCCCCATGCTGAACCCGGACGGCGCCGAGCGCTTCCAGCGGCGCAACGCGATGGGGA
This sequence comes from Longimicrobium sp., assembly GCA_036387335.1. NCBI lineage: Bacteria > Pseudomonadati > Gemmatimonadota > Longimicrobiia > Longimicrobiales > Longimicrobiaceae > Longimicrobium > Longimicrobium sp. The sequence goes on along the minus strand of DASVTZ010000079.1, from coordinate 26,521 downwards.
TCGACGTCAACCGCGACGCGCGGGCGCAGGCCACCCCCGAGGGACGGCTGCTGCGCGCGGAGCACGAGCGGTTCCGCCCCCAGTTTGGCTTCAACCTTCACGACCAGGACGTCCGCGCCCGCGTCGGCACGAGCGACCGGCTGGCGGCCATCGCGCTGCTCGCGCCGCCGTTCGGCCCCACGCCTGAGGACAACGCCGTGCGCATGCGGGCAAAGCGTGTGGCGGCGGTGGTGCGCATGGCCGCCGAGCCGCTGGTGGCCGGCCACGTCACGTGCTACGACGACACCTACAACCCGCGCGCCTTCGGCGACCTGATGCAGAGCTTGGGGACGAGCACGGTGCTCATCGAGTCCGGCGGCTGGCGCAACGATCCCGAAAAGCAGTACCTGCGGCGGGTGAACTTCGTGTCGCTCCTGGCCGCGCTCGACGCCATCGCCACCGAGTCCTACGCCGCCGCCGACCCCGCCCGCTACGAGGAACTGCCCGAGAACGGCAGGGCCGTCAACGACCTGCTGGTGCGCGGCTCCACCATCGTGGTGCCAGGGCTGGAGCCGTACCGCGCCGATGTGACCATCAACTTCGCAGATCCGCTGGCGCGCCGCGGCGGGCACATCGTGGAGGTCGGCGACCTGGCCGAGGCCGCCGCCCGCGACACCATCGTCGCGACGGGTCTCTTCCTGCACCCGGGCCGCGAATCGCTCGCGCAGGACGTCCCCGGCCGCGCGGCGCTGATGGTGGACCGCCCCGCATCGTTCGTCCTCCGCCGTGGCCGCGACCCCGCTAGCGCGGTGGTGTGGAGGATCGACGCGGACACGTCCCGCAGAGCTCCACCGCCGGTCCAGTAACGCACCCGCGGACTCGCGCCGATCCTCAAGCCAACGGATACCATGCTCAAGACCGCCGCCCTGCTCGCCCTGCTCGTCCTCGCCGCGTGCAGCTCCGATCCCAAGGAGGCTCCGCAGACCACCGAGAAGAGCGGCGTCGAGAGCGAGCCCGCCGGCCCCTCGACCGCCATCCCCGCCGCCCAGACCCCGACACCAACGACTCCAGACACCACAGCGGCCGCCATGACGCCCGCCGACACCAACGCGACCCTGCCCGCCGCGACTCCGGCAGAAGCGGCGCCGCCGCCGGAGCCGTGACTGGGCTTTGCGTACCCGGACCAACCACTCTGATGAACCGGTACGGCATCGCCACTGACGATCTCGACCATGTGCGGCTACTGCGGCACTGGCGTTGGCTGGTGCCTTCCTCGTGGACGGTCTTATTCGGCACCGCCCTCGGAGACCTGTTCCTGGAAGACACGGGAGGCGCCGTGCACTGGCTCGACGTCGGGAGCATCGAGCTGACCCCCGCTGCACCCAGCCGGTCCGCGCTGGCCGAGGCCTGGGAAGATGAGGAACAGCGGAACTTCTGGTTCGGTCCGGGGCTCGTGGATGCGATCGAAGCGCAGGGCCCGACGCGCGGCGCGTCCGAGTGCTTCAGCTACGTAATGCTCCCCGCGCTCGGAGGCAAATACGAGCCGTCCAACTTCCGCATCCGCACCCTCTACGATCACCTGGACGGGTGGGGGCCGATCTGCGAAAAGATCGTCAGCCCCCCGCCAGGGACTCGGGTTCAGCTTCGAACTACCGATTAACGGCTGAAGGGTGGAGGGAAACACGCCTCGTCTTCGCTTGTAGCTTGAAATGGCCACCGGTGCCGATTGCAAGCGGCACCGGCCGAGGGAGCGGCGTATTGATTGCGAAATCGGTTGTCGAGCACCCTCGTCTCCATTCCAGGATCAATTCCTGGAGCCTTGTTTCATATCGGAACTGGGTATAGAATGAGAAGCGGCGAGAAACCTGTCGCCTTTGAGGGATCGAGCCTTGAAGACATCAGCGCGTTCCCTCCGAAGGCGCGGCGCCAGGCCGGGTACGAACTCCACCAGGTGGCCTTGGGCGAAGACCCGAGCGATTGGAAGCCGATCGCGACGGTAGGCTCCGGCGCCCGCGAGATCAGGATCAAGACGGATGACGGCAACGGAAGGCTGGAGCACCGCGTCATATACGTGGCTAAGTTCGATGACGCCGTCTACGTGCTGCACGCCTTTCGGAAAACGACGCCGCAGACGAGCCGGCACGACATCGAGCGCGCAAGGAAGCACTACACGGAGTTGATGAACGAACAACGCGCGCGGAAACGCCAACCCTGAGCACGCCGATGGCTAAGCACGTCACTCCTCCGGGCGGAAACATCTTCGCAGATCTGGGATTCGAAGTTGGAGAGGCGGAGAACCTGAAGATGAGGTCCACCCTCATGGCCCACATCAAGCGCACGATCCGCGAGCGTGGATTGAAGCAGACGGAAGCGGCGAAGGTGTTTGGAACGACTCAGCCACGCATCAGCGAGATCATGAACGGGCGTATAGACGAGTTCACCATCGACTCGCTCGTCAACATGCTCTCCCACGCCGGCGTGCAGATGGAAGTGCATTTCGTCGCCGAAGCCGCGTAAGTCGCTTTCGGGAGCTTGACAACGAGCTCGCGTTCTGACAAAGTCTTGCCCCGGGAGTCGCGTCCCTCTGGCGGTTGAGCGTGCGTTTGCGCGCCAACTGCCGTGCCATCCTAACGGAAGGCAAGAGGAATGCGGCTCCTTTCGTCGTTTCTGGACACAGGATTTGGAGGCACGGAGATGGTGGGGCTGATGCTCGGAACGCCGGTCAGGTTGTCGCGACTTACGCCGCCCTCAAGGGCCGGCGTGCGCGCGGCACAGGTGCCGTTCCGGGAATAGCACAGACGAGGATCGTTCCGGCGTAGCCCCTTCGGCACCGCGGAACCAGGCGGAGCAAGACTCCCAGCGCCCTGCCTCGTAACATCATGAGGCGGGGCTTTTTGCGCCCGCCGACGCATCTTCACCCGATAACCCTAACGCGGGACCCATGCTGCTGACGATCACCACCACGCACCACCCGGCGACGGATCTGGGGTATCTACTCTACAAGAACCCGGCGCGCGCGCAGAGCTTTCCGCTCTCGTTCGGTCAGGCGCACGTCTTCTACCCGGAGGTCTCGGAGGAGCGTTGCACGGCGGCGGTGCTGCTCGACGTCGATCCGGTGGGTCTGGTGCGCGGCGGATCCGCGGGCGCGGACCAGCAGTACGTGAACGACCGGCCGTACGTCGCGTCGTCGTTCCTGAGCGTGGCGATCGCGCAGGTGTTCGGGAGCGCGCTGTCGGGGAAGAGCAAGGACCGGCCGGAGCTCGCGGCGACGCCGATCCCGCTGGAGGCGCGCATAGCCGTCGTCCCCTGCCGCGGCGGCGAGGAGATGCTGCGGCGCCTGTTCGAGCCGCTCGGCTACGCGCTGGAGGTGGAGCGGCATCCGCTGGACGAGCTGTTCCCCGCCTGGGGGGAGAGCCGCTACCACACCGTCACGCTGCGGGTCACGGCACGGCTGGCCGACCTGCTTCGCCACCTCTACGTGCTGGTGCCCGTGCTGGACGACGCCAAGCACTACTGGGTCGGCGACGACGAGGTGGAGAAGCTGCTGCGCCAGGGCGAAGGGTGGCTGGCGGGCCACCCGGAGCGCGACATGATCGCCCGCCGCTACCTGCGCCACCGCCACAGCCTAGCGCGCGAAGCCCTGTCGCGCCTCGTGGAGGAGGAAGAGCCCGAGGCGGACGAGCAGACGCCGGCGGCCACGGCGCCGGAGGTGGTGGCGGAGGAGCGGATCGGGCTCAACCAGCAGCGGCTGGGCGCGGTGGCGGCCGCGCTGCGGGCGAGCGGGGCGGCGCGCGTGGTGGACCTCGGCTGCGGCGAGGGGCGGCTGCTGCGCATGCTGCTGGACGACCGCCAGTTCACCGAGATCCTGGGGATGGACGTCGCGGTGCGCACGCTGGAGACCGCGCGCGACCGTCTGCGGCTGGACGGCATGCCGCCGAAGCAGCGCGAGCGCATCCGGCTGATCCACGGCTCGCTGATGTACCGCGACCCGCGCATCGCGGGGTTCGACGCGGCGGCGGTGGTGGAGGTGATCGAGCACCTGGACCCACCGCGGCTGCGGGCCTTCGAGCGCGTGCTCTTTGAGTTCGCGCGCCCCGGCACGGTGGTGATGACCACGCCCAACCGGGACTACAACGCCGTGTGGGAGGCGCTCCCCGCCGGCGCCTTCCGCCACAAGGACCACCGCTTCGAGTGGACGCGCGCGGAGTTCAGGGAGTGGGCCGGCGGCATCGCGGAGCGCTTCGGCTACACCGTGCGCTTCCTCCCCGTGGGCCCCGAGGACCCCGCGCTCGGCTCGCCCACGCAGATGGGGGTGTTCACGCGCGGCTGAGGGCGGAACGATGGCGGACCGTACGACGAACCTGACGGAGACATCCGGATGAACCCCGTGACCACGGTCACCCAGAAGCAGCTCTCGGAGTTCCTGCTCAACGTGGCGGTCGTGCGCCCGGTCTTCATCTGGGGGCCGCCGGGCACGGGCAAGTCGTCGCTGGTGGAGCAGTTCGCCGCGCAGGTGGGGCTCCCGTGCGTATCGCTGCTGGGAAGCCAGCTCGCCCCCGAAGACCTGATCGGCGTCCCGCGGATCGAGGACGGGGTGAGCCGCTTCTGCCCTCCCGCCACGATCGCGCGCAAGGAGCCGTACTGCCTCTTCCTGGACGAGCTGAACGCCTGCAGCCACGAGGTGCAGAAGTCGTTCTACTCGTTGATCCACGAGCGGCGCGTGGGGGAATACCATCTGCCCGAAGGGTCGGTGGTGGTCGGCGCGGGAAACCGGGCGCAGGACAGCGCCATCGTGAAGCCGATGTCGTCCGCCCTCCTCAACCGGATGGTGCACGTGCACCTCAAGGTGTCGCACCGCGACTGGCTGGAGTGGGCCGCGAGCCACGGCATCCACCCCTGGGTGGTCGAGTACGTCCAGAACCGGCCGGACCACCTGTGGAGCCAGCCGCCCAAGCACGAGGAAACCTTCTCCACGCCCCGGTCGTGGCACATGCTGAGCGACGCGTTGCACGAGTACGGCGACCGCATCACGGACGAGTGGCTGGAGGTGCTCGCATTCGGCTGCCTGTCGCCGGGGCACGCGGGGCAGTTCAGGGCGTTCATCAAGCAGATCCGCAGCCGCTACCGGCTGGGCGCGATCATCAAGGGCGAGACGGGGTGGCCGCACGCGCCCGAGGACCGCGACGTCCTGTACTTCCTGGCGCACTCGTTCCGCGCCCAGCTCGCCAAGGAGCTGCCCGCGGACTCCGCCGGCGTCACCGGGGCGCAGCGGGAGCTGGCCCACCGCGCCAAGGCGCTGATCAAGGACCTCGCGGCCATCAACTTCGAGATGGCGCAGCTCGTCGTTTCGGAGCAGGGAGAGGGAGAGGCGCTGCCCGGGTGGCTGATGGTCGAGATCGTACGCGACCTCCCCCGCCTGGTGGAGCGCTCCGGTGGCGCGTAAGCGAGCCGGCGACGCGGTGCGCGACGTCGCCGCGGAGAACTTCCACGCGGCGGTCGGCGTCCTGCACGCGCACCCGATGTTCGCGCCGCTCCTGACGCACGCCGGCCTCAACCGCTACGCGGGCAACCTGTGCCCGGACGACGGCTGGGCCGTGGTGACGGAGGCGGGCGGCATCCACCCCCACGCCGCGCGCCGCGCCGAGCCCGAGCAGTGGGTTTACGTCATCGCGCACTCGCTGCTCCACCTGGGCTTCGGCCACTTCGACGGCGCGCCGGAGCGGTGGCGCGAGTGGAACGCGGCGTGTGACTGCTTCGTGGCGGCCTTTCTGGGGGACCTCAAGCTCGGCCGGGCGCCGGGCGGGCCGCTCCCGGAGCTTCCCCGGCGCAGCGAGGAGCGCCTGTACGCCCAGTTCTGCCGCGACGGGATACCTCCGCATCTGGCATCGCTCGGCACGGCGGGGCCGCACTCGGACATGCTGCGCTCCGACCCGCGCACGCCGCGCTTCGGCCGGCCGGTGGACTGGCGCGCCTGCTTCGGGCGCGGGCTGTCGATGGCGGTGACCAGCGCCGTCAACGTGGCCGCGGGGCGGGAGGCGCACCTGGGCGCCGACACGAGCCTGGTGACGGAGGCGCGCAGGGCGCGGGACTGGTTCATCGCCAGCTATCCGCTGCTGGGCGCGCTCGCGGCGGCGTTCGACATCGTGGAGGACCCGCTGGTCTGCGGGCGGCTGGGGATCTCCATCGCGGCGGTGGACGCGGAGAGCCGCGAGATCTTCATCAACCCCGCCGCCGGGCTGGACGAGCACGAGTGCCGCTTCGTGATGGCGCACGAGCTCCTGCACGTGGGCCTGCGCCACCAGGCCCGCCGCGAGGGGCGCGACCCTTTCCTCTGGAACGTGGCGTGTGACTACGTGATCAACGGCTGGCTCGTGGAGATGCGCATCGGCGACCTGCCGCAGGTGGGCGCGCTCCACGACCCGGAGCTGAAGGGCGAGTCCGCCGAGGCGATCTACGACCGGATCGCCACCGACGCGCGGCGCTTCCGCAAGCTGGTCACGCTGCGCGGCGTGGGTATGGGCGACATCCTGGAGCGCGGCGCCGGCCACGTGCGGCCGGGCGACGGCGTGGACCTGGACGAGTTCTACCGGCGGTGCCTGGGGCAGGGCCTCGTCTACCACGAGCAGCAGGGGCGCGGCCTGCTGCCGGCCGGGCTGGTGGAGGAGATCCGCGCGCTCAGCCAGCCGCCGATCCCCTGGGACGTGCGGCTGGCGCAGTGGTTCGACGACCACTTCGCGCCGCTGGAGACGGTCCGCAGCTACGCGCGCCCCAGCCGCCGCCAGTCCAGCACGCCGGACATCCCGCGCCCCCGCTGGGTCCCGGCGCCGGGCGCGGAGGACGGCCGCACCTTTGGCGTGGTGCTCGACACCTCTGGCTCCATGGACCGCGACATCCTGGCGAAGGCCCTCGGTACCATCGCCAGCTACAGCATCGCGCGCGACGTGCCGGCGGTGCGCGTGGTGTTCTGCGACGCGGCCACGTACGACCAGGGCTACATGCCCCCCGACGCCATCGCGGACCGCGTGCAGGTGAAGGGCCGCGGCGGCACGGTCCTGCAGCCCGCAATCGACCTGCTGGACCGCGCGGACGACTTCCCCAGGGACGGACCGCTGCTGGTCATCACCGACGGCCAGTGCGACCGGCTGCGGATCCATCGCGAGCACGCGTTCCTGCTCCCCGAATGCCGGCGCCTCCCCTTCGTCCCCCGCGGCGAGGTGTTCCGCATCGGTTGATGCTTCACGGATTGGAGAAGGATGATGGAATCAGGACCTCTGAACCGGCTGCGTGCGGCGTGGGCGCGCCTTTTCGAAACGAGGCCGCCCCGCCGCCACGTGCTGGAGGATTCAACGGTGAGCCGCCAGCGCCGCCTGCTGGACTACTTCGAGGCGCGCCGCGACCCGCGCGATCTCCCCGACCTCCTTCCGCTGGTCCTCTCACCGGACGCGGGAGTGATGGCGGAGGCCGCGGCGGCTATCGACGAGTACCTGGGCCAGCGGACGCCCAAGGAGCTGCTGGCGATCGCCGAAGAGGTTCGGCGAAGCACCTGGTGGGCAACCGCGTCGGGAGACTCGTCCCGATCCGCTGCCGTGAACGACGTACCCCGCCTCCGTGACTGCGGCGAACACGGGGTCGCCGTTCTGGGACTGGCGAGCTTCCATCCCAGCGGGTACGTGCGTGAGGCGGCGGTCCGGGAGCTGGCCACCTTCCAGGGAGGCGGGGAGCTGCCTTACCTCCTGATCCGGCTCAACGACTGGGTCGAGCCCGTCCGGGATGCGGCCTACGAGGCGGTCCAGGCGCGGCTCGTCCCCACCTGCGCCCCGCACTTCGTCCGCAGCCTCTGGCTCGCGGAGCGGCTAGAGCGCTGCGGACGCGCGGACCACGAGGCGCTGGTCGGGCGGGTGCACGAGCTCCTCACCGGCCCAGCGGGGCGACCGGCCCTGCGCGCGGCCCTGTCCACGAGCGATCGGTGGTTCCGGCGGAGGTGCTATCGGCTGCTCCTGGATACGCCGGCGGAGGACGGGCTGGAGATCATCCGCACGGCCGTCCGCGACGAGGACGCGATGATCCGGCTGCGGGCGATTCGAGCCGCAGGGGTGGTGCTCGATACAAACGATCTACGCGAGATTCTCGAGCAGGTGAGCCACGATCCGTTCGTGCCCGTCCGCCGCGAGGTGCTTGGGATGTGGGTGCGGCACTTTCCGGAGGCGGCGGAGTCCGTGCTGCGCGATGCACTGCTCGACGCCAGCCCCGCGCTGCGCCAGACGGCACGCGACGATCTCAAAGAACGAGGGGCCGGCGAGTTCCGGGATTTCTACCTGTCCGCGCTGGAGGTTGCACGCGGCAGCCGGCTGCGGCCCGCCCTCTTCGGCCTCGCGGAAACCGGGAGCGAGGCCGACGCGGCGCGACTCGAAGAGTTTCTATCGCACACCGCTCCGGGCGTTCGCAGGGCGGCGGTGACGGCGCTGTCCCGCCTCGATCCGGAGGCGTACATCTCGGCCTTCGTGCGGGCGCTGGAGGATGACAGCCCGGGCGTCTCCAGGGCGGGGAGGCTGGCGCTGGTGCCCCGCGCGGCGCGTGTTGGAGCGGAGAAGCTCTGGAGCCTCGTGGCCGGCGGCTTGGAAGCGCACGTGCGGCGGAACGCCCTCCTCCTGCTGGCCGCCACCGGAAAATGGAACAGCATCGGCTGGATGATCCGCGCTTGCCGGCTCGCGGATGAACGGCTCGCCGGGATCGCGCGGCAGCAGGTGGCGCAGTGGATCGCGCGTTTCAACCGCGTGCAGGTGCAGCCCACCAGGGACCAGTTGGAACACATGGCCCGCGCGCTCGATGAAGGCGCGGCACTGGACACGGAGCGCGAGCGTATGCTGCGCTTCCTGATGAAAGGCTACGCATGAAGATCAAGATTCCCGAGCTGTCGCTGGTGGTGCTGGTCGGTCCTTCGGGGGCGGGCAAGTCCACCTTTGCGCGCACGCACTTCGGCCCGTTCGAGGTGCTGTCGTCGGATCATTGCCGCGGGCTGGTGTCCAACGATGAGAACGACCAGTCGGCGACCAACGACGCCTTCGACGTCCTGCACTACGTCGCGGCCAAGCGGCTGCGGCGGGGGAACCTCGTGGTGGTGGATGCCACCAACGTGCAGCCGGAGGCACGCAAGCCGCTGGTGGCGCTGGCGCGCGAGCACCACGTGATCCCCGTCGCCATCGTCTTCAACCTCCAGGAGCAGCTCTGCCGGGAGCGCAACCGCGAGCGCACCGACCGCGCGTTCGGCCCGCACGTCATCCGCAACCAGAAGGATCAGCTTCGGCGGTCGCTGCGCGGGCTGGGGCGCGAGGGGTTCCGGCACGTCATCGTCCTCGACACGCCCGAGCAGGTCGCGGCCGCGGAGCTCGTGCGCGAGCCGCTGTGGAACAACCGCAAGCACGAGCACGGCCCCTTCGACATCATCGGCGACGTGCACGGCTGCCGCGAGGAGCTGGTGCTGCTCCTCCAGGAGCTGGGCTACGCGGTTGACCTCGTCGCGGGCGTGGACGGTGCGCCCGCGTACGCCGTGCGCCCGCCCGAGGGCCGCAAGGCCGTCTTCCTGGGCGACCTGGTGGACCGCGGGCCGGACACTCCCGGCGTGCTGCGCCTGGTGATGGGGATGGTGGAGGCCGGCACCGCGCTCTGCGTCCCCGGCAACCACGACGTCAAGCTGGTGAAGGCGCTGCGCGGCAAGAACGTGCAGCTCAAGCACGGCCTGGCCGAGTCGCTGGAGCAGATGGAGCGTGAGCCGGCCGAGTTCCGGGGCCGCGCGGCGGCGTTCCTGGACGGGCTGGTGAGCCACTACGTGCTCGACGAGGGGCGGCTGGTGGTGGCGCACGCGGGGATGAAGGAGGCGTACCAGGGGCGCGGCTCCGGTGCCGTGCGCGAGTTCGCGCTCTACGGCGAGACCACGGGCGAGACGGACGAGTTCGGGCTGCCGGTGCGCTTCAACTGGGCGGCTGAGTACCGCGGCGCGGCCACCATGGTCTATGGCCACACGCCGGTGCCCGAGCCGCAGTGGCTGAACAACACCATCAACATCGACACCGGCTGCGTCTTCGGCGGGCGGCTGAGCGCGCTCCGCTACCCCGAGCGCGAGATCGTTTCGGTGCCGGCGGCGCGCGTGTGGTCGGAGCCGGTGCGCCCCTTCCTACCCGAGGAGCGGCTCGCGCCGCGCCTCTCCGAGCAGCACCGGCTGGACGACGTGCTGGACATTGAGGACGTGACGGGGAAGCGCATCGTCGCCACGCGCCTGCGCGGCAACGTCACCGTGCGCGAGGAGAACGCCTCCGCGGCGCTGGAGGTGATGAGCCGCTTCGCCGCCAACCCCAAGTGGCTCCTGTACCTGCCACCCACGATGTCGCCCTCGGAGACGTCGAAGGAGCCCGGCCTGCTGGAGCACCCCGCGGAGGCGTTCGGGTACTACCGCCACGAGGGTGTGCCGCGCGTCGTCGTGGAGGAGAAGCACATGGGCTCGCGCGCCGTCGCCGTGGTCTGCCGCGACGAGGACGCCGCGCGCCGCCGCTTCGGCGTGGTAGACGAGGGCGTGGGGATCGTGTACACGCGCACCGGCCGCCGCTTCTTCGCGGACACCGCGCTGGAGGCCGAGCTCGTGGCGCGGCTGCAGGCTGCCATCGACGCGGCGGGGATCTGGGATGAGCTGAAGACGGACTGGGTGTGCCTGGACGCGGAGCTGATGCCCTGGTCCGCGAAGGCGCAGGAGCTTCTGCGCTTCCAGTACGCGGCCGTCGGCTCGGCGGCGCGCTCCGCCTTCGCCGAGGCCGTCCCCGCGCTCGCCCGGGCGGCGGAGCGCGGGCAGGCGGTGGAGCTGCTGGCGCACTTCCGCGAGCGGGAGGCGCTGGCCGGCAAGTACGTGGACGCGTACCGGCGCTACTGCTGGGACGTCGCCTCGGTCGCGGACCTGAAGCTGGCGCCCTTCCATCTGCTCGCCAGCGAGGGCGCGGTGCACACGGGCCGCGACCACGCCTGGCACATGGAGACCATCGCCCGCATCTGTGCCGCGGATCCGGAGGTGCTGCTCGCGACCGCCCACCGCGTCGTCGACGTCACCGATCCCGAGGCGCAGGACGACGCGGTGCGCTGGTGGGAGGAGCACACGGAGCGCGGCGGCGAGGGGATGGTGGTGAAGCCGCTGGACTTCATCGCCAAGGGGCGCCGCGGCATCGTGCAGCCGGCCGTGAAGTGCCGCGGCCGAGAGTACCTGCGCATCATCTACGGCCCCGAGTACACGGAGCCGGCGAACCTGGAGCGCCTGCGCAAGCGCGGCCTCTCGCACAAGCGCTCGCTCGCCCTCCGCGAGTTCGCGCTGGGTATCGAGGGCCTGGAGCGCTTCGCCCGCGGCGAACCCCTGCGCCGCGTGCACGAATGCGTTTTCGCCGTGCTGGCGCTGGAGAGCGAGCCGGTGGACCCGCGGCTGTAGCGGCCTCGGCCGTTCTCGGCGCACCCGAGACGAAGACCGACTGCAGGCTCACACAGAGGCACAGAGACACAGAAAAGAGGCGTAGCTCTTCTCTGCAGTCTCTGTGCTTTTGTTCGTTCACCCCGTCTGTCTGGCGATGCCGTTCTGGACACGGTGTGCGGTCTCGGCCGATACGTGTCCCCATCGAGGCGTACTTCAAGCTTTCGCATCGCGCCGCCTCCCCCTCTTGCGTGTCTGCCGCTCTGCCAGCCTTTCTAGCTCGGCCAGCGACCGTGCAGAGGGGCGGGCGAAGAGCTGTTCGAAGCCCTCAGTTGCGTTCAGGATCAACGCAAGCTTGAGCAGGCGCTCCAGCGAGATATGCCCTGTTCGCTCGAACTGGCGGTATGTCGCGAGGGCCAGGCCCGCGCGCGCCGCGAATTCCTCTTGAGTCCAGCCGTGGTCCAGCCGAAGCACCTTCACCCGTCCTGCCAAGGTGCGGGCGATCTCCCGCGGGCTCTGAACGCTAAGTAGCAGCATGTTGGACGTTGAGTTGGATTTCATCCCTCACCTGACATCATAGTATCACTTCCAAGCTCATCGCAGAACAGCCGCATTCGTGGACCGCTACGCCGTCGAGGACGCGCCGAGTGTCTACGGGCGGAACTCCCGCCGGTGCGCCGGGTCTAACCCCCTCCACCCCGGCCATCCATCGGTAACTCCGTGTCCCGAAACCACATCGGGGAACGGTTCGTGCGCGGTGGATGCGAGCACGCCGGCGCCGCCGGACCCGCACACCTCGGCTTCCGCAGGATGCAATACACTCAGCGCACCCGACTCTCCGGATCGTTCAGCGCCGCGGCGGCCATCGCCGGGGTGGTGATGGGGCTGGCCATCGGCACCTCGTGGGGGGAGGAGAACGTCCGCCGCGAGCTGCGCGACCTGACGCTCGTCCCGTCGTCGTTCGACGTGGACCCGCTGCGGGGGCTGACGCGCGCCGAGATGCTGGCCGCGGTGACGCTGGCGCGCGCCGCCCTGGCGGACGGGCGCCCGTGGGCCGCGTGGACGGGGCTGCAGCCGCACGTCGCGGAGGGATCGGATGCCCCGCCGGCGGTGGTGCTGCTCGCGGCGCGCGCCGCGGCGGGGTGGAACGGGTGGCCAGAGGTGCGCGGACTTCTGCGCGGGCGCGAGTGGCTGGCGCGCGAGGGCGGGGGCGAAGGGTTCCTCCTGCTGGGCCGCGCCGAGGAGGCGGGGGGCAACTGGCCGCGCGCAGCCGACGCGTACCGCCGCTACGCCCGCGCCGCCGCGCCGGACGAGAGCGCTGTGGCGTACGCGCGCCTGGGCCGCGTGCTCCTGCGCCAGGGGCGGAGGACGGAGGCGGGCGCCGCCTTCGCCCGCGCCGCGGAGACGCAGGGGAGCGCGGCGGACTGGTACCGCGCCCTGGCGGTGGAGGCGGGGCACGCGATGGCCGCGCCAGCGCCCGAGAGCGGGGCCAGTGCAGCCGCCCTGGCGCGCCAGGCACGCGCCGAGGCGAACGTGCTGGCGGGACGCGGTTCGATCGACGCGGCGGCGGAGCGGCTGGCGCGCGCGGCTGCATCGGCCGCGCAGTTCGACCCGACGGCGGCGGCGGGGCTGGAGATCGCGCGTGCCGGAGTGCTGGAGCGGGCTCGCAGAGGCGCGGAGGCACGCGAGCCGTTGCGCCGCGCGGCCGCCGATGCGCGGGTGGAGACGGGCACGCGGATGAATGCCGCGGCCACACTGGGGCGCGTCGTGAACGGCCGCACGATGGACGAAGAGCTCGCCCGCGCGGACGCGTACGAGGCGGGTGGGCGGCCGGGGCTCGCGGCGAAGGCGCTGCGGGCGGCGCTGAAGGCGGGCGCGCCGGACGATCCGCTCCTTCGGCTGCGCATGGGGCGGCTCCTGCTGGATGCGGGCGATGCTGAGCCCGCACACGCCGCGCTGACGGATGCCGCCGCGCGCGTGGGGCCGGAGTACGCCGCGGACGCGGAGCTCCTCGCCGCGCGCGCCCTGCTCCGCGCCGGCCAGAGCGACGACGGGATCGCGGCGCTCAAAAAGGTGGCGGAGCGCTTCCCCGGGACGGCGGCTGCGGCGGGGGCGTGGTTCTTTCTGGGCGATGCATCGAGCACGCGCGAGCTGGCCATCGCCAACTACCGGCGCGGCGCGGCGGTCCGAATCGGGCCGTACGCCCGCGAAGCCCTCTTCCGCGCGGGCGACCGCGCGCTCAAGAACCGCGACCCAGCGCTGGCCGCCGCGCTGTGGGAGGAGTACGCCACGCGCTACCCGTCCGGCTCGGAGACGTCGGAGGTGGCGTACGCCGCAGGGGTGTATCACGAGCGCGCCGGGCGCGGCGACCGGGCCGCGGCGCTGTATCGCATCGCCCTCTCCGCCGACCCGGTGTCGTACTATGCCGTCCGCGCCGCCGACCGGCTGGGGACGGACGTGCTGGCCGACGCGCTGCGCGATCCGCTTCCGTGGACGGGGCTCGCCTCCGACCCGGCCGAGGCCGCCACGGCGCTGCGCCGGCTGGACGAGCTGGAGCGCGCGGGGCTGGATGGGCCATGGGAGGAGGAGCTCGCCGCGCAGCTTCGCAGGCTCGAGCGCCGCCCGACCGCCACGCTTCTGATCGCGGAAGGCTTGCGCGACCGGGGGCACGCAGTGGAGGGGATCAACATCGGGCGCGGGCTGCTGGCCGACCGTGGCGGTCGGTGGGATGCGCGGCTGCTGCGCGTGGTCTTCCCCTTCCCGTACCAAGCCGCGATGGCGGATGCGGCCGAGCGCGCCAAGGTGGACCCGTACCTGCTGGCCGGGCTGGTGCGCCAGGAATCTTCCTTCGACCCGCGGGCGAGCTCGCGGGTTGGCGCCGCCGGGCTGGGGCAGATCATGCCGGTGACGGGAAAGTGGCTGGCTCGCTCGGCGGGGGTGGAGGAGTTCGAGGAGCGCCTGCTGACCGTGCCCGAGATCAACGCGCGGATGTCGGCGACGTACCTCCGCGACCAGCTCAGCCACTACCGCGGGAAGCGCGACCTGGCGCTCGCCGCGTACAACGCCGGTCCGCGCAACGCGGATCGCTGGAAGAGCGAGCTGGGGTACGGGCGGGACGTGGATGCGTTCCGCGACCGGATTCCCTTTCCGGAGACGCGCGAGTACGTGAAGGTGGTGCTTCGGAACGCGGCCGTGTACCGCAGGCTGTACGGCGGGGAGCGCGATCCGGGGCTCGTGTCGGGGGACTGACGGCCATCCGTCTGGACGGCGGTGGATCTCTCGAGGCGAAGGTGGGGTAAAGTGTTGCCAGGAGCGGCTGTGCCATGTAGAGTTGTTGGCGGCGCGCACCGTCCGCGCTGATTCCTTCCCCGTCCGTCCCCCGCAAGCCGATGCAATCCCGATCCATTCTCGCTGCGCTGGCGCTTGCCGGCGGGCTTGGCGTACTCGCCCCCGAGGCGGCTGAAGCCCAGACGCTGCGCGGCTCCCCGTCCAGCGTGGAGCGCATGTACAGGCAGGCGCGCAGCCATGCGCTTCCCTTCTACCGCACTCCGCGCGGTGTGCGCGCTGCCGCGGCGGATGGGGAGCTGGTGCGCCTCAGCGGGAACTCGAACTATCGCGTGGCGGGGGTCACCTATCCGTACGCGCTCGCCACCACGCGCACCTTTGTGCAGCGGCTGGCGGAGCAGTATCGCGACGTGTGCGGCGAGAAGCTGGTGATCACCAGCGCGATGCGGCCGTCGTCGTTCCGCCTCTTCAACTCGGTGGACAAGTCGGTGCACCCCGCGGGGATGGCGGTGGACATCCGCATCCCGCAGCGCTCGCGGTGCCGGTCGTGGCTGCGGCAGCGGCTCCTGCACCTGGAGTCGCGGGGCGTGGCGGAGGCGACCGAGGAGCGGCGTCCCCCGCACTTCCACGTGGCGGTCTTCCCCGGCCCGTACCGGCGCTACATCGGCGGCGAGTCGAAGCCCGCGGCGCAGAAGGAGGAGGCGCGGGTGGAGCGCCCCGCTCCCAGCTCCTCCTACCGCGTGCGCAACGGTGACTCGCTCTGGTCGATCGCCCGGCGCCACGGCACGAGTGTGGAGCGCCTGCGCGCCGCCAACGACCTGAGCGGCTCGCACGTGAAGCCCGGCCAGACGCTCGCCATCCCGGCCCGCTGAACCCTGGGGGTTGGACAGGAAAAAGCCGCGCGACGGAATCCCGTCGCGCGGCTTCTTTTTGTCATCCTGAGAGAGCCGCCTCACCGATGACCGCCGCACCTTCCAACTTGCGGCGGCGAGCGAAGGATCTAGCCGGCGAGCCGAGGGGTGTGCGTGTCGCGCCGGCCTCTAGTTGCGCGCAGTAGATCCTTCGCTCCGCGCCAGGCTATGGAGCACGGGCGAGGACTGAGTGGCGCGTCGCTCAGGATGACAGAAGGGGGATGCGGGCTCGTCCCGCTCGCCGCCCGCCATTCCCCATTCCCCATTCCCCATTCCCCATTCCCCATTCCCCTCAGTAATACGGATTCGCCCCCGCCGTGTGATCCGTCAGGTCCACGATTTCGCGGAGCTCGGGGACCTCTTCGCGGACCATGCGCTCGACGCCCTGGCGGAGGGTGGCGGCGGAGGAGGCGCATCCCTGGCAGCCGCCGCTCATGCGCACGTAGAGGACGTCGTCGGCGAGGTCGACCATCTCCACGGCGCCGCCGTGGGCGGCGATGCGGGGGTTGATCGACTCCTCCAGGACGCGCTGGATCCGCTCGGCCAGGGGAGTGTCCGCCCAGGCGCTGGAATCGGAGTCCGCCGGCGCGGAGCGGCGCTTCGACTCGGGGGTCTCCACGGTGAAGCCGTCCTCGTCGCTCCACCGGATTGTGGCGCCGCCGAGCAGGGTGGAGGTGTCCAGGTTCAGCAGGACGCGGATGCCATCGAGGTTGATCGCAATCTCGGTGCGCTCCTTGTCCTCGCGCTCCACGAGGGTGATCTCGTACGGGCGGTCCAGCGGGCTGCGCGGGGCATCCGCGCCGCGCGCGAGGACGATGCGGAGCGCGGGATCGCGCACCACCTCGGCATCGACGAGGGACTGGACCTTGGCGCGCGCGTTATCCGTCAACTGAATCATCAGTGTGCTTCCTCAGCGGGGTGGGATCGGCCACGGGTGGATACCCCCCGCGCAGGTCCCGGTTCGGTTGCGTCCCAAGGTAGCGGGTGCGGAGTGCCAAGTCGAATGCGTCGCGGGGCGAACATCCCATTGGTCTCACGCGGAGGCGCGGAGACGCAGAGAGAACAACAAGAAGAGCCTCACGTGGAGACCACAGAAGGAACTTCAGGCTATAGAGAACAAGCTTTGCTGTTCTTGCTCCGTGTCTCTGTATCTCTGTGTGAGCCAGCAGTTGCAGTTTCTCGGCGCCTCCGCGTCTCCGCGTGAGCCCGGCAGTAAAAAGACGCGCCGCCCCGATGCCTGGGGCGGCGCGCCGATTCCGGAAACCGGAAAGAGCTCAGTTCCTGGTGTTCTCCCTGCCACGCCCGCGACCGCGACCCTCGCCGGGGGCGGGGACGGATGCGGGAGGACCGGCATCGCCGCGCTTGCCGCGCTCACCGGGGTTGGCATTGGGCGCGCGGCTGGGGGCGGGCTCCTGCTGGCCGGAGCGGGCCGCGGCCGCCTCGCCGGGAAGCTCGCGCAGGGCATCGGGGCCGCGGCTCATGGCGGCCCTCACCCGGGCCAGCGCCCGCTCGCTCGCCTCGCCGGCGCGCACCAGCTGGCTGAGCACGGCGATGGCCATGGCCCGCTGCGGCGCGGGGGCCTGCGCGGAGAGCGTGTTCAGCACCTCGGGCGTGACGCCCGACTCCAGCGCGTCGGCGCCCATCGACAGGTCCGTGGGGGCCACGCCGCGCGCGCCCATCGCCTGCCGTGCACGGGCCAGCAGCTCCAGGCGGTGCTCCACGGCGCCCGCGATGCGCACCTCGGGGATCCCCTTGGCACGCCCCTCCACGACCTTGCTGTCCAGCAGCGCGACCGGGATCTGCATCTCGGCGGCGCGGCGGCGGGCCGCTTCGATCCTCTGCTCCGGCCCCGGCTGCGCCACGGCCCCCGCGGGGGCGAGGAGCGTCAGCAGCAGCGTGGCGAGGAAAACTGGTTTCATCTCCTACAACTCCAGGTGCTTGAGTAGTACCGTAACACCGGTCTGACGACCTACGCGCGTGCTCCGTCACAAACCGACGTAGTGTGCATCAACCCACCACCAGGACGGCCGAGTTTCCCCCCATTCCGTCGCTCACCAGTGGCAACCCCGGCGGCACCAGAAAGGTCCCATCCGCCTTGCGGAAGCCGTAGTGATGCACCCCGCGGGGGACGCGCACGGTGGCCCTCCAGAACTCCCCGTCGGCCGCCATGGGCACGGGCTGCCAGCCGGTGAAGTCGCCGAGCACGGCGGGGGCGAGGGTTTCGCCCTCGGCGCGGGGGAGGCGAAAGGTGACGCCGTCGGCGGCCACCACCGGGAGCGGCGCGGCGGGACGGGCGGAGGCGGGACGCCGGCCGAAGCCGCGCCGCACACTTACGCTCCAGCTCCGCCGCGGCACGCTGCTGTAGAGCGGGTCCGCCGGCTCCTGGCGAAAGGCGCCCGACAGCTCCGTGCGCCCCACCAGCCGCAGACTCGCGCCGATGCCGGCCGCGGTGGGGGGCTTCGGGTAATCCGGGTCCAGCCAGGCGCCCGCGTACACCCACGCCCCGCCCCATTTGCGCTCCACCTGGGCCCCGCCGCCCGCGTAGGGTAGCTGCCTCCCGTCGCCGTGCAGGTAGCGCGCGCCCGCGGAGAGCTCCACCCCGTGGGACGGCGTCCACGCCACGCCCGCGTTGGTGTCCAGGAAGCCGCGGCGCTCGCTGTACAGGCCGGAGAAGCCGTCGGCTACGCCCACGAACCCGGCGGAAAGTTGGGCGCGAACCGGTCCGTGCTGCACGATGGCGGTGGGAAGCACTTCCACGGTGCCGCCGCCGCCCGTGGGCGCTACGTCCGCATCGACGTAGCCGTACGCGTGCCCGGCCACGGTCGCGCCCAGGGTGAGCCCGCGGCGCCGCGCCACGCCCACGAAGCCGCCCAGCCCCGTGGCCGCCCAGCCGGGCCCCGTGCCGTCCAGCGCGGCTCCGGTGGAGGCGTACAGCCAGCGCTGCGGCGTGTCGTAGCGCAGCGCCAGCGAAGCCGAGGTGCTGCTCACCCGGGCCGCGACGGGATCGTACGCCGCGCGGCCCGCCGTCGCCTCGACGCTCCACCCCTGTGCCGCGAGCGGAGCGGCGAGCATGCAGGCCGCGAGGGCCGGCAGCGCCCGTCTCAAGAGCTCTGGACGACCGGCGGGAGGGAGATCCGGCTGTTCGTGCCGCCGAAGGAGTCGTCCACCTGCGGGGCGTGCGGATCCGCCACCCAGCGCTGTCCATCGACCACGAAGGCGTAGTCGTGCACGCCGGGGCGCAGCGGCACCACGGCGGACCACTCGCCCGGCTTCGTCTGGCGGAGCTGCACGGCGGGCTGCCACCCGGTAAAGGTGCCGGCCAGCGCCACCTGGTGCGCGCCGTTCGCCTCCAGCCGGAACTGCACGTACACCGGCGGCGCGGCGGCGGCCAGCGCGGCGGGCGCCTGCTCCACCCCCGGCGCGTCCGGGAGGATGGCGACGGCGGTGACGGCCGCAAGCGCTCCCGCCAGCCCATAGGCGGGGCGGAAGACGATGCGGACCGGGCGCGGCCGCCAGAGCCATCCCAGAGCGCGCTCCACGACCCCGGGCCGGCGCGGCGCGTGCGCGGGGAGCGCCGCCATCACGCGCCCGGCCAGCTCCGGCGCGGCGACGGCGCGCAGGTGCCGCGAGGCCGCGCCGAAGATGCGCTCCATCTCGGCGAGACGGGCGCGTTCGGCGGGCGAAAGGTCCTCGGCGGGGATGTCGCCGTCGAGGCAGGCGTGGATGCGGTTGCTCATGCGATGCTTCGGGTGCTGGCGGGGCTGGACCTTCGCCGGATAGACGCGCTCCGTGCCCCGCCGGTCACTTCGGATCCTCACGGAAAGATCCCGAACTTATAGGTACCCTGGGCCGCGCTCCGGGTTCACGGGCGTCTGCACGCATGCATCGGGCCCGCGGGACGGCTGAGGATGCCCAAAGTCGCGCTCCGCTGCTCCGTCTTTCCGTAGCAGCTTCCGACTTGACTAACCGGCTGATTCTACGCATAGTTACGTCGCGCACGGAATCCCATTTCCACCGTGCCTGCGCGGCCGCCCGGCCGCGCACCCTCCGACAAACGGCAAACCCGTTCGAAAGACGGGGACGCAAAGCTTCGAGGCTAACGCGGGTCCCACCCGCCACGCCTGTCGAGCTGCCGAAGAGGAAGCAACTCCCATGCATTTCCGCACTCGTGCGGCCGCCCTGGCCGTTCTCTCCATCGTTGCATTCCCGCGCCTCTCGCGCGCCGCGGACGACACGCCCAACGGCCTGTTCAACCGGCCGTTCTACATCGGCGCGTACCTGGGCGAGGCGGACAGCCGCACCGAGCGCATCGAGGTCGGCATCGGCCGCTTCGCGCAGATGGTGGGGAAGCGCCCGGCGATCATCAAGACCTTCCACAACCTGGACGTCGACTTCTCCGAGCGCGGGTGGGCGGGGCAGCTCGTGCGCCGCACCTCGGCCGCGGGCTCCACGCCGTACCTGGCGCTGGACCTGCGCTTCGCCGGCGCGCCGCGGAACGGGCTGCTGGACGCTATCAACTCCGGCCGCGCGGACGCGCAGATCGCGCGGATGGCGCGCGGGCTGGCGGGGGTGCGCGGCACGGTGATGGTGTCGCCGGGTTGGGAGATGAACGGGCGCTGGAACTTCGCCTGGCAGGGCGTCTACAACGGCAACCAGGCCGCGCCGGCCAAGTACGCCGCCGCCTTCCGCCGCATGGTGACGATCTTCCGCCGCGAGGGCGCGCGCAACGTGAAGTGGGTGTTCAGCCCCAACGTGGGGAACCCGCTGGCGCTGGGGTCGGTGGGGCCGAGCCACTGGAACTGGTACGGCCACTACTACCCGGGCGACGCGTACGTGGACTACCTGGGGCCGCACGGCTACAACGGCCCCAGCGTGTGGGGCGGCGTCTACCAGACGTTCGCCACGGTGTTCACCGGCCGCGACTCGGACAACATCCTCACGGACCTGGAGCGCCGCTTTCCGCGCAAGCCGATCATCATCGGTGAGTTCGCCACGCAGGAGGCGCGCGGGTACGACAAGGGCGCGTGGATCAGCGATGCGTTCGCCACGCTGCGCCGGCATCCGAACGTGGTGGGGGCCATCTGGTTCCACACCCGCAAGGAAGCCGACTGGCGGATCGACTCCAGCCGCTCCTCGCTGGACGCCTTCCGCACCGTCATGCGCGACCCGAACGTACGCACGTCGTTTCGCTGACGGCGGGGGGCGAGGGCCGGTAGGCCCCCTCCCCCGCTCGTTCCTCGCTGCCCCTCCCCCAACCGCGGGGGAGGGGCGTTTTGCGTGTGGTGGTGCCCGGGCGCGCAGGGTGGTTCTGCGGAGGGCACGGGCAGCCACGTGGGGCGGCCCCTACGAGGTGGCGGCCCATGGGCGGTGGGCGGTGGGTGGCGAGGGAGGGCAGACACGCAGGTCGGCCCCTACGGGATCCATCCGACAATGCGTGCGGCGGTGCGGCGGCGGGCACGGGCGCGATGAATCGCAGCCCCTACGGGATTGGTTCGTGACGGCGAGCGGCGGTGCGGCGGCGGGCACGGGATCTGTGCGACGGAAAGGGTAGTTCCCCCCCTCACCCGCCCTGCGCCCCCGCAGGCGGGGGAGGGGGCCGGGGGGAGGGGGCCCTCTGCGCGGCACCAGGCCCGCCGAAGCAAAGCAAGCCCCCTCTCTCGATAACGTGAGGGCGCAGCCCTCTCCTGTTATCGGGAGAGGGGGCAGGCGAGTGTAACGAGCCGGGGGTGAGGGCTCCCGGCCCGGACATTGCGAGCGCCCGGGTGGCTGAAACCCGACCTCGGACCCGTCCATGCTCAACGCTTTCAGAAAGATCCTCCGCCCCACCCTCCGGCAGCAGCTGGAGGATGGCGTGCGCGAAGCCCTCCGGCGCTACGCGGACCGCCGCACCGCGCCCGACCTGCGCGTGTACGTGTCCACCGACCTGGTGCCCGCGGGGATGGGCGAGGCGATGTGGGCCCGCGACGAGGCCGACCACCTGCGCCGCTTCTCCGCCCAGTGGGCGCAGGACAACGGCATCGCGCGCGCCGGGCTGCGCGTGGAGGTGGTGCTGCTGGACACCAAGCGCGAGTTCGCCTTCGTGAAGCCGCTCGGGCTGGAGCAGCCGGCGCCCGAGCCCGCGCCGGCCCCGCGCCCCGCCGCCCCCCGCGGGCCGGACCGGGCCATGGTCCCCGCCACCGCCGCGCAGCCGTTCGGCGCGCCGCAGCCGGGGTACGGCGGCGGCGGCGGTGGGGCGGCCGTGCTGCAGGTGGTGGCGTCGGAGACGGTGCGCGACCCGATCCCCCTGCAGGGCGAGGTGGTGGTGGGGCGCAAGGCGGAGGCGGGGGTGTTCGCGCTGGGCGACCGCTACATGAGCGGCCGCCACGCCCGCTTCGCCGTGCGCGGCGGGCAGGTGACCGTCACTGACCTGGACTCCAAGAACCGCACCTTTGTGAACGACACCGCCCTGCCGCCTCACCAGGAGCATCCGTTGAACCCGGGAGACACCATCCGCATGGGGAACACGGTGCTCCGCCTGGCGCAGGGCTGAGCCATGCTGGACACCGTCCTCAACCTGGGGCTGCGCGCCCTGTACCTCCTCTTCGGCGTGGGCGCCTTTCTGGCGATCCTGCGCTGGAGCTACACGGCGGTGCGCGAGAAGCGGGAGCGGTGGGCGGTCTTCATCGCCTTCGGCATGCTGCTGCTGGCGGGGGTGTACACGGCCGGCCACGCCCTCATCCTGATCAACCGCGAGCAGATCGAGGAGGGGCGCGAGCGCTACTCCCGCTTCGGCGACCCGCGCGCTTCGGAGATGAACCGCGGCGACCTCAAGGGGTGGATCCTGGACTGCACCGGCAAGGACGCCAACGCGCTGGCCCGCTACGGGATGCGCGACGGCGAGGTGCAGCGCGTCTACCCGCTGGGCGAGGCGGGCGCGAACCTGCTGGGCGGCGGCGAGGACGCGGACAAGCGCGACTACACCATCGAGCGCCTCTTCGCCGAGAAGCTGAGGGCGCCCAGGAACTTCCGCGAGCGCACCGAGCTGCACGCGGCCGGCGCGGACATGCAGCTCACCCTGTGCGGCGACGCCACGCGCCAGGCGTACGCGCTGCTCAAGCAGTCGGGGTTCCAGGGCGTGGTGGTGATGCAGGACGTGAAGAACGGCGCCGTCGTCGCGTACACCTCCACCGGGACGGCCGAGCAGGCGCCGATGGGGATCAAGCGCTACACGCTGCCGGGCTCCGTCTTCAAGCTGGCCCTTTCCGCGCTCTGGTGGGACTCCGGGATGGGGGACCGGTACATGGCGTGCCCCGCGTACATCCAGGTGGGGAACCGCAAGGTCCGCAACTTCGAGAGCCACGAGTACCCGCCCATCGAGATCCCGCGCAAGATGCTCGTCGTCTCGTGCAACACGCAGGCAATCGCGATGGCGTTCCAGATGAGGCAGCAGCTGGGCGAGGAGGCGTTCGCGGACGCCTACCGCCGCTTCGGCTTCATCCCCTACTCGGGCGACGCGCCCGAGGAGGCGCCGGGGCCGTTCTGGAACAGCGCGTCGGAGCGGTGGACGAAGCGCATGACGCCGCCGCCCAACCGCGTCCTCTTCCGCAAGAAGTTCAACCCGTTCGACTGGGCGCAGATGGCGATCGGGCAGGGGCCGGTGGACGTGACGCCGATCGCCGTGTCGCGGTTCATCCAGGCGATCGGCAACAACGGCGTGATGCTGCAGCCCACCATCGAGCAGGACCGCCTGCGCAACGTTCCCGAGGGCGCGGCGGTGATGAAGCCCCAGACCTCCATGAAGCTGCAGCGCGCCATGCTCCAGGTGGTGGACAGCGGCACGGCCGTGAGCGTGAAGCCGGTGATCGACCGCCTCACCTGGGACATGGGCGGTAAGACGGGGACGGTGGACATCCGCCGCGGACAGCGGCCGGACGGGTGGTTCGCGGGGCTGATGTTCGGGCCGGACGGGCGGCCGCGCTACACCATCGTCGTGTACCTGCAGCAGTCCGGGCAGGGCGGGCGCGCGCCGGCCGGGGTCGCCGCGGCCATGACGAGCTGGATGGCGACGCGCGAGGACGGCCGGGGCGCCATCCGGCAGCCGCGCATGGCCGTGCGCGGGAGGGACTGATGGCGCTCAAGGATCTCTTCCGCGGCGCGAAGCGCTCCGAGCAGCGCGGGCCCGTCGGCGTCGCGGTGCATCTCAAGGCGCACAACATCCCCTCCGCCGAGCGGAGCGGACGGCTGATCCCGGGGCTCCTCTGGTGGGGGCTGCTGGTGGGGGTGGTCTTCTACGTGATGGCGCACGTCTCCATCGCCATGGACGTGTGGCCGACGCACGGCACCTCGGTGGGGGCTGGGGCCACCTTCGTGCGCGACATGGTGGGGCTGGTGGCGTGGCTCCTCCTGCTGGTGGTGCTGCGCAGGATGGGCTACCGCGGAAGCTGGCCGGTGGTGGTGCTCCCCGTGCTCATCTTCTGCATGGTGCGCCCCTCCATCTTCCAGACCTTCACCGACCCGGCGTACCAGGCGCCGCCGGGGCGCAAGGCGGAGGCGAACGACCTCAAGGCCACCCGCAGCCGCCTTTCCACCATCGAGCGGGCGTACAGCGACGAGCGCAAGGCGGCCGTCTTCCAGGGTCCCGCGCCCCCGCTCCCCGATCCGTTCACGCAGGCGATGAAGGGGCAGGCGCGCGGCGCGCTGATTCCGCGGCTCCTTACGTACGCGCCGGTCTTCCTGGCGCCGCTGGCGCTGCTGGCGGGGTTCCTGATGTCGGGGCGCGGATGGCTGCTGCGCTGGTTCCGCGACCGGCGATTGTGGATCTTCGCCCCGGCGATGGTCCTCTTCCTGGGGCTGGCCTTCGCGCCGGGCGCGCGCAGCACGGGCAAGGTGTTCGGCACCACGCCGTGGGAGCTGCTGCTGCCGCTCTTCATAGGCGTGTGGGCGGCCACGGTTGCGGACGACGCGTACAACCTGGGGCAGATCGGGCAGGCGTTCAGACCCCAGCGCGTGGGGCGGCTGCTGCTGTTCGGCGCCCTGCCGCTCGTCCCCTTCCTGCTGATCCACGAGCTCGGCCTCTCGGTGGTGACGGCGGGGAGCATGGCGGCGATGCTGCTGGTGGGCACGCGGCGCGGGTGGTGGGCGGGGCTGATGGTGGGCGTGTGGGCGCTGCTGGTGTTCGCGGCGTTCAGCACGGACCCGCGCTCCATCCAGCGCCTGAACCTGGCGTACCAGCCGTACCAGGACCTGGAGTCGCTCCCGCAGCAGCAGGCGCAGCGGTGGGGCGAGCGCGCCAACTTCCAGATCAAGCTGTTCGACGCCAACATCCTGGAGGGCGGCCTGCTGGGCGAGGGCGCCGGGCGCGGACACGCGGAGACGGCGCCCAACGCGGCCGACGACGGCTACATCACCACCGTCGCGGCGCACTGGGGGCTGGCGGGGTCGGTGGCGCTGGTGCTCGTCTACACTTATTTCATCATGCAGATGCTGGGAGTGGCCGTCCGGGAGCCGGGGGCGTTCGAGCGCACGCTGGCCACGGGGCTGGCGCTGCTGATCGGCATCCCCTTCTGGCTGGCCACGCTGGGCGGGGTGCGGGTGATCCCGCTCACCGGCGTGGTGGCGGCCTTCGCGGCGCACGGCGGCAGCAAGCTGCTGGCCGCCTCCATCAGCGTGGGGATCATCGCGGGGCTCAGCCACCGCCGAACCGAGGAGGAGCGCCTGGAGCACGCACTCGCCACCCCCATGGAGAGCGGCGAGACCGCCGCGACGGGGGTCCGCATCGTATGAGCGCCCACGCCACAGGGCTCGTAAAGATGCATGGCCTCGTCTTCGACGTGGCCGGCATCAGCGCGCAGGGCCCGCGCACCGAGAACCAGGACGCCTTTTCCGTGGACGCCTTCGCCGGCAGCGGGCTGGTGGCGGTGGCGGACGGGATGGGAGGCGAGCGCGCCGGGCGCATGGCGGCCGACACCGCGCTGCAGGCCATCACGGGGCGCGGCCCCATCCACTCGCTGGACGCCGCCCGCTACGCCGTGCGCGCCGCCGACGAGGCCGTCGCGCGCGCCGCGCAGGAGGCGCCGGACGACCGCGCGGGGATGGGGTGCGCCATCGCCATCGCGTCGCTCACGCGCGACCGCAGCCACGGGCTGGGGTGGGTGTGCGCCAACGCGGGCGACGTGCGCCTGATCTCGCGCTCGCCGGACGGCACGGTGCGGCTGGAGACGCGCGACCACACCCCCGCCTACGCGCGCTGGGAGGCGGGGGAGATCGCGCTGGACGAGATTCCGGACTCGCCGGGCGCCAACAAGCTGCAGCGCGCCGTGGGCCGCGGCGCCGAGGCGGACGCCACATGGGTGCCGGTGCGGGCCGGGTGGACGTACCTCCTGGTCTCCGACGGCATCACCAAGGCGATGCGGCTGGACGAGCTGGGCGAGGCGATGACCGTGGGCGACGCGTCCACCACCTGCGAGGCGATCGCGCGCAAGGTGGAGGAGCGCGGCCCGGACGACAACTACACCGCCGTCGTCGTGCGCGTGCTGCCGGACGGCGGCGGCGCGGTGGACGACTCGCTGACCCAGGAAAGCCCGCGCCCCGCGGCCGTGGCGGCACCCGCCGCGGCGGCCGCCGAGACCGCGCGCGGACCCTTCAACCCGCCGGACTCCGTGACCCGAACCCGCAACTCGCCGCTGGCGGGGATCGCCCTGGCGCTGGCGCTGGTGGCGCTGGCCCTGGGCGGCTACGCGCTGATGACCGCGATGAGCGCCCGCAAGACCGCCGACGACAGCATCCAGCGCGTGCAGACACTCAGCCAGCCCAACGTGGCGCCGCCCGTCACCGTGCCGGCCGACTCGCTCGGCGCCGATTCGGCGGCGGCGGCGCCCGTGACCCCGGCCGTGCAGACCCCGAACGTGCAAGCTCCGGCGCCGGCCGG
>DASVTZ010000078.1 GCA_036387335.1 Longimicrobium sp. | reverse complement strand
ATCGCCATGGAGAAGGAGCTGCGCTTCGCCATCCGCGAGGGCGGCCGCACCGTGGGCGCCGGCGTCGTCACCGAGATCGTAGAGTAGCATCGGTTGGCGGAGGCGCGGGGGGAATCGTCCCCTCGCGCCCCGGCAGTCGTTCCAGCCAAAACGTCAACCGACGCACGAGGGATACATGGCAGGGAAGATCCGTATCCGGCTGAAGGGCTTCGATCACGCGGTGATCGACCAGACCACGGCCGACATCGTACGCACGGCGGAGAAGACGGGCGCCACCATCAGCGGCCCCATCCCCCTCCCCACGCGAATCCAGCGGTGGACCGTGCTCCGGTCGCCGCACGTGGACAAGAAGAGCCGCGAGCAGTTCGAGCTGAAGACCCACAAGCGCGTCATCGACATCCTCGACTCGCGCCCGCAGACCGTCGACGCCCTCACCAAGCTGGATCTTCCGGCCGGTGTGGACGTCGAGATCAAGGTCGACTGAGGGAGGCGGAGAAATGTCAGGAATCATCGGACGCAAGCTGGGGATGACCCAGATCTTCGACGAAGCGGGCACCGTGGTGCCCGTGACCGTCATCCAGGCCGGCCCCTGCCCCGTGGTGCAGGTGCGGACCGCCGAGCGCGACGGCTACAGCGCGGTTCAGCTCGGCTTCGGCGCGCAGAAGGACGTGCGCGTGAACAACGCGGAGAAGGGGCACGCCACCAAGGCCGGCCTCGAGGCCGCCCCGGCGGTGCTCAAGGAGTTCCGCTTCGAGGAGAACGCTCCCGAAGTGGGCGGCACCGTGACGGTGGAAGGGTTCGAGCGCGGCGGCCGCGTGAAGGTGACCGGCGTGACCAAGGGCCGCGGCTTCCAGGGCGTGGTCAAGCGCCACGGCTTCGGCGGCGGGCGCGCCTCGCACGGCGCCACGCGCGTGCACCGCGCCCCCGGCTCCATCGGCGCGGGCACCAACCCGTCGCGCGTCATCAAGGGGAAGCGCATGCCCGGCCACATGGGCGACGCGCAGCAGACGGTCCGCAACCTCCTGGTGGCCAAGATCGACGCAGAGCGCAACCTGCTTTACGTGCGCGGCGCGGTGCCGGGCCCCGTGAACGGCGTCGTTTTCATCCAGAAGCAGTAGGGGGCCCGAGATCATGCTTTCCGCACGCTTTTTCAACGCCGCCGGCGAGCCGGGCGAGTCGGTACAGCTTCCTGAGGAGCTGTTCGACGGCATCGTGCACGAGGCCGCGCTGCACCAGACGATCAAGGCGTTCCTGGCCAACCAGCGCCAGGGCAACGCAGCAACCAAGACCCGTGCGCACGTGAGCGGGGGCAAGCGCAAGCCGTGGCGCCAGAAGGGCACCGGCCGCGCGCGCCAGGGCTCCATCCGCGCTCCGCACTGGCGGGGCGGCGGTGTGGTGTTCGGGCCGCACCCGCGCTCGTACCGCCAGGACATCCCCAAGAAGGTGAAGGCCCTCGCGCGCCGCTCCGCGTTCAACCAGCGGGCGCTCAACGAGGAGATCACCGTGATCGCCAGCCTGGCGATGGAGGCTCCCAGGACCAAGCGGGTCGCGGAGCTGCTGGGGAAGATGGGAGTGGCCGGCGCCAAGCGCGTGCTGGTGCTGACCAACGGGAGCCAGGAGACGGTGTACCGCTCGGTCCGCAACATCCCGAACGTGGAAGTGATGCCCTTTGCGCAGGCCTCGGCCTACGACGTGCTGCGCGCGCGCCAGCTGGTGATCGAGGCGTCCGCGCTGGACGCGGTCCGCAGCAGCACCGAAGAGGTGGCCCATGCGTAACATCAACGAAGTCATCGTCCGCCCGATCATCACGGAGAAGTCGCACGACCTCCTGGACCGGCTGGGCGCGTACTCATTCGTGGTAGACAAGGCGGCGAACAAGATCGAGATCGCCAAGGCGGTGGAGACGCTGTTCAACGTCAAGGTGGCGAACGTCCGCACCATGAACTACGCCGGCAAGCAGAAGCGCATGGGGCGGTTCATCGGCAAGAAGGTCAACTGGAAGAAGGCGGTCGTCACGCTTCAGGCCGGCGACAGCATCGAGCTCTTCGAAGGAGTGTAAGGCGATGCCGACCAAGCAGTTCAAGCCGGTGACCGCCGGCACGCGGTTCCGCTCCATCAGCGACTTCAACGAGGTGACCCACACGGGCCGCCCGGAGAAGAAGCTGACCGAGAAGATCCACAGCACGGGTGGCCGCAACCACCACGGGCGCGTGACCAGCCGCTTCAAGGGCGGCGGCCACAAGAAGGTGTACCGGGTGATCGACTTCAAGCGCAACAAGGTGGGGGCTCCGGCCACCGTCACGCGCATCGAGTACGATCCCAACCGCACCGCCAACATCGCCCTGATCGAGTTCCAGGACGGCGAGCGGCGCTACATCCTGGCCGCGCGCGGCCTCAAGGTGGGCGACACGGTGGTGAGCGGCTCCGGCAGCGACATCCGCACCGGAAACGCGCTGCCGCTCTCCGAGATCCCGCTGGGCACCATGGTGCACAACGTGGAGCTCCGCGCCGGCAAGGGCGGCCAGATGGCCCGCTCCGCCGGCGCCGGGGTGCAGATCGCGGCCAAGGAGGGCGACTACGTCACCCTCCGCATGCCCTCCACCGAGATGCGCATGGTCCGCAAGGAGTGCATGGCGACCATCGGTCAGGTGGGGAACGTGGACCACGAGAAGCAGTCGATCGGGAAGGCAGGCGCCAACCGCTGGCGGGGCAAGCGCCCGCACGTGCGCGGCGTGGCCATGAACCCGGTGGACCACCCGATGGGCGGCGGTGAAGGGAAGACCTCCGGCGGGCGCCCGCCCGTGACCCCGTGGGGCAAGAAGGAAGGGGTCAAGACCCGGAAGGTGAAGAAGGCCAGCAGCAAGCTGATCGTCCGCGGCCGCAAGCGGGGCCGGGCGACGAAGTAACCCCCGGGAATGGGGAAATGGGGACTGGGGAATGGTAACAGCTTTTGTTTTTTACCATTCCCCATTCCCCAACACCCATTCCCCGTTCCGTTCGCGTCCACCACTGGCTCCTCACGTGTGCCGGAGCGAAGTGGACTCCAACCCCGGGCGAACCTGACCCCGGGAGAGACGAAGAGCGAGAGACCGAATGCCGAGAAGCCTCAAGAAGGGGCCGTTCGTCCAGGACTCCCTGCTTGCCAAGATCCGCCAGATGAACGAGCGGAACGAGCGGCGGGTGGTCAAGACGTGGTCCCGTGCCAGCACCATCACTCCCGAGTTCGTCGGCCACACGCTGGCCGTGCACAACGGAAACAAGTTCATCCCCGTGTACCTGACCGAGCAGATGGTCGGGCACAAGCTCGGCGAGTTCGCGCCCACGCGCACTTTCCGCGGCCACGGCGGCAAGCTGGTCGACAAGCGCGCGAAGGCGCGTTAACCGATGCGAAAGGAGACTGACACGATGCAGGCTCGTGCCATCGCCCGCGGCGTCGGGATGTCGCCGCGCAAGATGCGGCTGGTCCTGGACCTGATCCGCGGCCGCGGCGTAAACGAAGCGTACGCCATCCTCAAGTTCTCGAAGAAGGGCGCCACGCGCCCCATCGAGAAGACCCTCCGCTCCGCCGTGGCCAACGCCACGCAGAAGGCCGACGAGGCGAAGGTCTACCTCGACGCCGACGAGCTGGTGGTTCGCGAGGCGTACGTAAACGAGGGTCCGCGGCTGAAGCGGTTCTCGCCCCGCGCCATGGGCCGGGCGACGCCGATCATCAAGCGGACCAGCCACGTCACCATCATCGTCGACCGCAAGGAGTAGCCGTGGGACAGAAGACGCATCCGAGGGGATTCCGCCTGGGCATCGTCGCCCCGTGGAAGTCCCGCTGGTACGCCGAGCGCAACTTCCCCGCGCTGCTCGTGGAAGACGAGACGATCCGGAAGTACCTGAACCAGCGCCTTGGGCACGCCTCGATCAGCGAGATCGAGATCGAGCGCAAGCCGGGGAAGGTCGTCGTGACCGTGCACACCGCCCGTCCGGGCGTGGTGATCGGCAAGGGCGGCTCCGAGGTCGACAAGCTGCGCGACGAGCTGGGCCGCCTTTCGGGCGGCAGCGAAGTGGCGATCAACGTGGAGGAGGTGAAGCGCCCCGAGGTGGACGCGCAGCTCATCGCCGACTCGATCGCCCACCAGATCGTGCAGCGCGTGTCGTTCCGCCGCGCCATGAAGCGCGCCGTGCAGAACGCCATGCGCTCCGGCGCCGAGGGGATCAAGGTTCAGGTGGCCGGCCGCCTCAACGGCGCCGAGATCGCCCGTACCGAGATGTACAAGGAGGGGCGCATTCCGCTCCAGACGCTGCGCGCCGACATCGACTACGCACAGTCGACCGCCCGCACCACCTACGGCACCATCGGGGTGAAGGTGTGGGTGTTCAAGGGCGAGGTGGTGGAGAGCCGCCGCACCGGGCGCACCTATTCCACGGACGCCTGAGCCGAAGGGGATTGAACGATGCTTGCTCCCAAGAGAGTTAAGTTCAGAAAGCAGATGAAGGGCCGCATGCGTGGCAAGGCCACG
Source organism: Longimicrobium sp. (assembly GCA_036387335.1). Taxonomy (NCBI): domain Bacteria; kingdom Pseudomonadati; phylum Gemmatimonadota; class Longimicrobiia; order Longimicrobiales; family Longimicrobiaceae; genus Longimicrobium; species Longimicrobium sp. Next base: position 16,381 of record DASVTZ010000078.1, on the reverse strand, counting down.
CGCGGCAACTACGTGGCGTTCGGCGAGTACGGGCTGCAGGCCCTGGAGCCGGGTTGGATCACCAACCGGACCATCGAGGCCGCCCGTATCGCCATGACGCGCCACATCAAGCGCGGCGGCAAGGTGTGGATCCGGATCTTCCCGGACAAGTCCATCACCAAGAAGCCCCTCGAAGTGCGCATGGGCAAGGGCAAGGGCAACCCCGAGGCGTGGGTGGCCGTGGTGAAGCCGGGCCGCATCATGTTCGAGCTGGAAGGGGTCGCGCCCGAGGTGGCGAAGCGCGCCATGCAGCTGGCCGCGGCCAAGCTGCCGGTGAAGAGCAAGTTCATCGTCCGCGAGCGCTCCGGCCAGGAAGCCGCCGTGGCCGCTACCGCCGAGGGAGGTGCCGCGTGAAGACGTCCGATATCCGCGAGCTGACGGACCAGGAGATCGCCGACCGGATCACGCAGCTGCAGGAGGAGCGGTTCCGGCTGCGCTTCCGCGCCGCGACGCAGCAGCTGGAGAACCCGATGGTGCTCCGCACCATCCGCAACGACATCGCGCAGCTCAAGACCGTGCAGCGCGAGCGTGAACTGCAGACCGCGAAGGCCAGCTGATGAACGCCGAGAACCAGAACGCCGCCTCCGCGCAGGGGCAGGACGAGCGCGGCCGCCGCAAGACGCGCGTGGGCGTCGTCGTCTCCGACAAGAGCGACAAGACCGTGGTGGTGAAGGTGGAGCGCCGCTTCGCCCACCCGCTGTACGGCAAGCAGGTGACGCGCACCAAGAAGTACCACGCGCACGACGAGGGGAACGAGTACCACGTCGGCGACACGGTCCGGATCACCGAGACGCGCCCGCTCAGCAAGCTGAAGCGTTGGCGCGTGTCGGAGCTGATCGAGCGGGCCCGCTAACCTCGGCGGCTCTTCCCCGCCGGCCTTAGGCGCCGGCGGGATGGCCCACGGATCACAGGAAACGAACCCATGCTGCAGCAGGAATCGATCATCCGCATCGCCGACAACTCGGGCGCCAAGCGCGCCCTGGTGATCCGCGTGCTGGGTGGAAGCAAGCGCCGCTACGCCTCCATCGGCGACCGCGTGATCGTGGCCGTCAAGGACGCGCTCCCGGACGGCACGGTGAAGAAGGGCGACGTGGCCACGGCGGTCATCGTGCGCACCACCAGCAACGTGCGGCGCAAGGACGGCTCGTACATCCGCTTCGACGAGAACGCGGCCGTCATCATCAACGACGCGGGCGAGCCCCGCGCCACCCGCATCTTCGGGCCGGTGGCCCGCGAGCTGCGCGACAAGCGCTACATGAAGATCGTCTCGCTGGCCCCGGAGGTGATCTGATGGCCAAGATGAAGATCCGCCGCGGCGACCGCGTCAAGGTGATCGCGGGGAACCACAAGGACCAGGAAGGCGTGGTCCTGCGCGTGGAGCCCGAGAAGAACCGCGTGGTCATCCAGGGCGTGAACATGCGCAAGCGGCACATGAAGCCCTCGCAGGCCTCGCCGGAAGGCGGGATCGTGCAGTTCGAGGCGCCGGTGCACGTGTCGAACGTGATGCTGCTGGACCCCACCACGGGCGAGCCCACGCGGGTGCGCTCCGGGGTGGACGCCGACGGAAAGCGCCAGCGCGTCTCGGTGCGCTCGGGGAACGCGATTCCGCGGGTGCTGGACTGACGACGGGGAAGTCCTAAGTCCTAAGTCCTAAGTCCTAAGTCCTAAGTCCTAAGTCCTAAGTGCTAAGTAACCGCGGTTCAGCACTTAGCACTTGGCACTTAGCACTTCCAGAGGGATGCGTGGGATTTCTGGTACTTTGAAATGATTCTGCCCGGGGGCCGCGCGCACATGGCGCGCCGGTCCCCGCGCGTGACCGCCCCCCCGGGCCCCCTGCGGGCCGCGTGGGGATACGGAGCGAACTGAAATGTCGACGACCGAAAACGGCGCCGCCGCGCGCCAGAAGCCGCGCCTGCAGCGCTACTACGAAGAGACGGCGCGCCCTAAGCTCCGCCAGGACCTGGGGCTCACCAACGTGATGCAGCTTCCGACGCTCGAGAAGATCGTCATCAACGTGGGCCTGGGCGAGGCGCCCAAGAACCCCAAGCTGCTGGACGCGGTGGTGGCCGAGCTGGGCCAGATCACCGGCCAGAAGGCGGTGGTGACCAAGGCCAAGAAGGCCATCTCCAACTTCGCCCTGCGCGAGGGCTCGCCCATCGGCGCGGCGGTCACGCTGCGGCGCGAGCGGATGTGGGAGTTCCTGGACCGCCTGATCAACGTGGCGATGCCGCGTATCCGCGACTTCCGCGGCGTGTCTACCCGCTCGTTCGACGGGCGCGGCAACTACACGCTGGGCGTGAAGGAGCAGCTGATCTTTCCGGAGATCAACTACGACAAGGTGGACAAGATCCACGGGATGGACATCACGATCGTGACGTCCACCAACCGCGACGACCTGGCGCTGGCGCTGCTGCGCGAGCTGGGCGTGCCGTTCCGGGGCGAGACCCCGGTGCAGGTGAACGCGGGGTAAAACCGCAGTACCCAGTGCCTGGTGCTCAGTGCCTAGTGCCAAGTGCCTGATTCCGTTATCTTTGCGGATTCCGGGCGCCGCGCTGGTCCACTGGGCACCGAGCACTTGGCACTGGGGACCAGGCACTGGGCACTGTTGTCCAGCGCAATCGCAACAACTCTAGGCACGGTCCATGGCACGCAAGGCCCTGATCGAACGGAACAACGGCAAGCAGAAGTTCGCGGTACGCCACCGCAACCGGTGCAACCGGTGCGGGCGCCCGCGCGCTGTGCTGCGGAAGTTCGGGCTCTGCCGCATCTGCTTCCGGCAGATGGCGCTGGCCGGGGAGATCCCCGGGGTGCGCAAGGCGAGCTGGTAAACGGCAGTGCTAGGTGCTAAGTGCTAAGTGCTAAGTGCCAGGTGTTAAGTCTCGGGTGGCTGTCGTCAGCACTCCAGGACTTAGCACTTAGGACTTAGGACTCCCGCACTCAGTACTTGGGACTTCCCCCTTCTCAACTTCCTACGAGTCCGGCCACCAACGCGCCGGATACTATAGGAGAATCGGGCGATGATGACCGACCCCATCGCCGACATGCTCACTCGTATCCGCAATGCGGGTATGGCGCGCCAGCGCCGAGTGGACATGCCGGTGTCGAAGCTGAAGACGGAGATCGCGCGGCTCCTCAAGGACAACGCGTACATCCACGACTACAAGCTGCTGGACGACGGCAAGCATGGCGTGCTTCGGCTTTACCTGAAGTACTACCAGGAGCAGCCGATCATCCGGGAGCTCAAGCGCGTCTCCAAGCCGGGGCTGCGCCGCTACGTGGGCGCGGAAGAGATTCCGCGGGTGCGCAACGGGCTGGGGATGGCCGTGCTCTCCACCTCGCGCGGGGTGATGACCGACCGCGAGGCCCGCGCCGCCAAGATCGGCGGCGAGCTCCTCGCCATCGTCTACTAACCGCGAGAGGAGCCAAGATGTCGCGAATCGGAAGAAGGCCGATCGCCATCCCCAGCGGGGTGGACGTTACGATCGACGGGCAGCACGTGCGCGTGAAGGGCCCCAAGGGCGAGCTCGCCCGCACGCTGCACCGCGAGGTGATCGTGCGCCGCGAAGAGGAGAACATCCTGGTGGAGCGCCCCTCGGACGCGCCCACCCACCGCGCCCTGCACGGCCTCAGCCGCACGCTGGTGGCCAACATGGTGGAGGGCGTCACCACCGGCTTCACCAAGACGCTGGAGATCGTGGGCGTGGGCTACCGCGCGGAGACGAAGCCCTTCGGGCTGACGCTGGCGCTGGGCTACTCGCACCCGATCGACTACAAGGCGCCGGAGGGGATCACCCTGCGCGCCGTGAACCCCACCACCGTCGAGATCTCCGGGAGCAACAAGGAAGTCGTCGGCCAGGTGGCGGCCGAGATCCGCTCCCTCCGTCCCCCCGAGCCGTACAAGGGGAAGGGCGTGAAGTACCAGGGCGAGGTGATCCGCCGGAAGGCCGGGAAGGCGGGCGGCAAGTAAGCCGCCCCCGTCCCAACGTTAGGCGAATCATCGCATAGTCAACCAACAGGAACGGAACGATGGCGAAGAGACTGCGCATCAAGTCGCGCCGGGACCGCCGCGAGCGGCGTCACCGCCGCGTACGCGCCAAGGTCAACGGCACGCAGCAGCGGCCGCGGCTGGTGGTGTACCGGTCGCTCAACAACGTCGAGGGGCAGGTGGTGGACGACGTGGCGGGGAAGACCCTGGTGGGCCTTTCCACACTGAACTCCGACCTCCGCGCCCAGCGCGCCGAGCAGACCAAGACCGAGCAGAGCCGGGCCGCGGGCCGCGCGCTCGCCGAGCGCGCCAAGGAGATGGGGATCACCCAGGTGGTCTTCGATCGCGGCGGCTACCTGTACCACGGCCGCGTCAAGGCCTTTGCCGAGGGCGCCCGCGAGGGCGGCCTCGAGTTCTGAGGGAGATCTCAATGGCTGAGCAGCAGAACAGGACCGGCGGCGCCCCGGGTGGCGGCGGTGGCGGCGGGCGCGGGCGTGGCGGCGGTGCCCCGGGCGGCGGCTTCGGCGGCGGTGCCGGCGGCGGCCGTGGCCGCGGCGGCGGCGCTCCGGGCGGCGGCTTCGGCGGCGGCGGCGGGCGTGGCGGGCAGGGCGGCGACGACCGCGGCGCGCGCGGCCAGGGCGGCGACCGCCGCGGCGGGCGCGACGGCGGCCGTGGCGGGCGCGACCAGGCCCGCGAGAGCGAGTTCAAGGAGAACGTGATCCACATCAACCGCGTCGCCAAGGTGGTGAAGGGCGGCCGGCGCTTCTCCTTCACCGCGCTGGTGGCCGTGGGCGACCAGGCGGGGAAGGTGGGGATCGGCACCGGCAAGGCGAACGAGGTTTCGGAGGCGGTGCGCAAGGCGATCGACTCGGCCCGCCGCGCCATGGTGCGCGTGCCGGTTCTGGCCGGCACCCTGCCGCACGACATCATCGGCGAGCACGGCGCCGGGCGCGTCCTCCTTCGCCCCGCGGCCCCGGGCACCGGCGTGATCGCCGGCGGCGCGGTTCGCGCGGTGCTGGAGTGCGTGGGGGTGCACGACATCCTCACCAAGTCGCTGGGGAGCAACAACCCCTTCAACATGGTGCACGCCACCATGGACGCCCTCACGCACCTCACCACGCGCGAGCAGATCGCGCTGGAGCGCGGCGTGACGGTGGAGTCGCTGGGAGGCGCCCGTGGCTAAGATCCTCATCAAGCAGGTCAAGAGCGGCGTAGGCGCGCCGAGCAAGCACCGCGCGACGCTGCAGGCGCTGGGGCTCAAGCACCAGCGCAGCGTCGTCCAGGACGACAACTCCGCGATCCGCGGCATGATCTTCCAGGTCCGCCACCTCGTAGAGGTGAGCGAGGCCCCCGAAGGGCAGGTGACCAATGGCTGACCTCAGCAACCTGCGGGCGCCGGAAGGCTCGCACCGCGACACCAAGCGCCTGGGGCGCGGCCCCGGCAGCGGCCAGGGCAAGACGGCCGGCAAGGGGCACAAGGGCTCCATGGCCCGCGCCGGCCACTCGGGCCCCGGCGGCGGCAAGCCCGGCTTCGAAGGCGGCCAGATGCCGCTCCACCGCCGGCTCCCCAAGCGCGGCTTCACCCCGCTCAACCGGGTGGAGTACCAGGTGGTGAACCTGTACCAGCTGGAGAAGCTGGAAGAGGGCTCCGACGTGACGCCCGAGACGCTGCACGCGGCCGGGCTGGTGGGCCACCCGCGGCGCCCGGTGAAGGTGCTGGGCACGGGTGACCTCACCCGCAAGCTCAACATCTCGGCGCACCGCTTCAGCCAGAGCGCCCGTCAGAAGATCGAGGGGCTCGGCGGCACCGTCCAGGAGATCGCCTGATCATGTCGAATCCCGTCGCGAACCTTTTCCGGATTCCGGAGCTGAAGGAGAAGATCCTCTTCACGCTCATCTGCCTGGCGGTGTACCGCACGGGCGCGCACGTCACGGCTCCGGGGATCGACGTCAACGCCCTCGCGGCGTACGTCGGGCAGCTCCAGGGGACCGCGTTCGGGATCTACGACATGTTCGTCGGGGGCGGGCTCTCGCGCGCCACGGTGTTCGCCCTCGGCATCATGCCGTATATCTCGGCCAGCATCATGTTCCAGCTGCTGGCCACCGTAGTGCCCTCCGTGGAGAAGATGCAGAAGGAGGGTGAGGAGGGGCGCAAGAAGCTGACGCAGTACACCCGCTATGCCACCGTGGTGCTGGCGACGTTCCAGGCCTACGGCTACGCCGTGTTCGTGGAGTCGGTGCCGGGCGGCGTGGTGTACCCGGGGTGGGGCTTCCGCCTGTCGATGATCCTGACGCTCGTTACGGGCGCCGTGTTCATCATGTGGCTGGGCGAGCAGATCACCGAGCGGGGGATCGGCAACGGGATGAGCCTGATGATCTTCTTCTCGATCGTCGAGGGGATCCCGTCGGCGTTGTACGAGACGGGGCGGCTGGTGAGCCTGGGCCAGGTGCGCCCGGTGGCGATCCTGGTGCTGGTGGCGCTGATGCTGGCCACCATCTCGGCGACGGTGGCGCTCACCATGGCGCAGCGCAAGGTCCCGGTGCAGATCCCGCAGAAGGTGATGGGGCGCGGGCGCATCCGGCAGGGGCAGAAGTCGTTCATCCCGCTTCGGCTGAACATGGCCGGCGTGATGCCGATCATCTTCGCCCAGTCGATCATGATCGTGCCGGCCACGATGGCGCAGTTCTGGCCGAACGTGGGGCCGATGCGGGCGCTGGCGGACGTGTTTGCAGTGAACACGTGGCCGTACCACCTGGCGTTCGCGCTGCTGATCATCTTCTTCACGTACTTCTACACCGCGATCATCTACAACCCGGTGGACATCGCGGAGAACCTGAAGAAGCAGGGCGCGTTCGTGCCGGGGATCAAGCCGGGCGCGAACACGGCCAAGTACATCGACCGTGTGATGACGCGCATCTCGCTTCCGGGCGCGCTCTTTCTGGCCGCCATCGCCATCATCCCGGCGGTGATCCTGCACTCGCTGGGCGTGACGGGGCTGAACCGCGTGCTTGGCGGTACGGGCCTCCTGATCGTGGTGGGCGTGGCGCTGGACACGGTGCAGCAGATGCAGCAGCACCTCCTGCTCCGCCGCTACGACGGCTTCATGAAGAAGGGGCGCGTCAAGTTCCGCGGACGGCAGCAGCGGTTTATCTGAACGGCAGTGCCGAGTGCCCAGTGCCGAGTGCCTAGTAACTCCGAGCGGTTACTGGGCACTTGGCACTAGGCACTGGGCACTTTTCCCCGTAATTCGGCACACAATGGATCTGATTCTCCTCGGCGCCCCGGGTGCCGGCAAAGGTACCCAGGGCGCGCTGCTCGCCGAGCGGATGGGCGTGCCCAAGATCGCCACCGGCGACATGCTGCGCGACGCGCTCCGCCAGGGCACCACGCTGGGGCAGGAGGCCAAGCGCTACATGGACGCCGGCGAGCTGGTGCCGGACACGGTGGTGCTGGGACTGGTGCGCGAGGCGCTCACCCGGCCCGAGGCGAAGACGGGGGCCATCTTCGACGGCTACCCGCGCAACGTGGCGCAGGGCGAGTCGCTGGCCGGGCTGCTGGACGAGATCGGGCGCCGCATCGACGCGGTGGTCTACATCGACGTCCCGGAGGAGGTGATCGTGCGCCGCATGAGCGGGCGCCGCACCGACCCGGAGACGGGCGCCGTGTACCACCTGGAGCACGCGCCGCCCCCGGCCGAGATCGCCGGGCGGCTGGTGCAGCGGCCGGACGACCAGGAGGAGACGGTGCGCAACCGCCTGGCCATCTACCGCCAGACCACGGCGCCGCTGGTGGCCTTCTACGAAAGCGCGGGCGTGCCCGTGCACCACGTGGACGGCACCCGGCAGATCGAGCAGGTGCAGGGCGAGATCATGGAGCTGCTGGGGCGGTGATCCACCTCAAGACGGCGTCCGAGATCGACGCGATCGCCCGCGGCGGGGCGGTGCTGGCGGCGCTGTACCGGGAGCTCCCCTCCAAGTTGGAGCCGGGGGTGACCACGGCCGACCTGGACCGCTGGGCCGAGGGGTTCATCCGCGGCCACGCGGGAGCCGAGCCGGCGTTCAAGGGGCTGTACGGTTTCCCCGCGACGCTGTGCATCTCGGTGAACCACGAGGTGGTGCACGGCATCCCCTCGGTGCGCCGCAAGCTGGTGGAGGGGGACCTGGTGTCGGTGGACTGCGGCGTCAAGCTGGACGGCTTCTACGCCGACGCCGCCGTCACGCTCCCCGTGGGCGAGCCCGCGCCGGAGGCGAAGCAGCTGGTGGAGCTCACCCGCGACGCCCTCTACAGGGGGATCGCGGAAGCCCGCCCGGGAAACCGGCTGGGCGACGTGGGCGCCGCCATCCAGGAGGTGGCGGACCGCCAGGGGTACGGCGTGGTCCGCGAGCTGGTGGGCCACGGCCTGGGCCGCAGCCCGCACGAGGAGCCGCAGGTTCCCAACTTCGGGAAGCGCGGCAAGGGGATGAAGCTGGTGGAGGGGCTGGTGATCGCCATCGAGCCCATGTTCAACCTGGGCACCGCCGGCGTCCGCACCCTCCCCGACCGCTGGACCGTGGTGACCGCCGACCGCAAGGTCTCCGCGCACTGGGAGCATACGGTGGCGGTGACGGCGGAGGGGCCGAGGATTTTGACGGCGTAGGGAATAGGGAATAGGGAATAGGGACTAGGGATTAGGACAGCAGGGGAATAGGGAATAGGGACTAGGGATTAGGACTGCAGCGGCTGTTACCTATTCCCTGATCCCTAATCCCTAATCCCTTGCAGTTGCCAAATACGCGAAGTTCGCCTATTTTACCAGGCTACAGTTCAAACCGTACCAGAGAGGCGACGATGAAGGTCCGCGCGAGCGTCAAGCCCATCTGCGAGCACTGCAAAGTGATCCGCCGGCGTGGGGTTGTCCGCGTCATCTGCAAGAAGAACCCGCGCCACAAGCAGCGGCAGGGTTAACCAGCACACGGCTCAGGAGGCAGAGTGGCCCGTATTGCCGGCGTCGATCTTCCCCGCGAGAAGCGGGCTGAGATCGGCCTCACGTACATTTTCGGGATCGGCCGCACCTTGTCGAAGAGGATTCTCGGCGAGGCGGGGGTCAACCCGGACACGCGCGTCCACGCCCTCAGCGAGGACGACGTCAACCGGATCCGCCGCGTCATCGACGCGACGTACCGGGTGGAAGGCGCGCTGCGCTCCGAGATCTCGCGCAACATCAAGCGCCTGATGGACATCGGCTCGTACCGCGGCCTGCGCCACCGCCGCGGGCTGCCCGTCCGCGGCCAGCGCACGCACACCAACGCGCGCACCAAGAAGGGTCCCCGCCGCGCCATCGCGGGGAAGAAGAAGCCCGGCAAGAAGTAAGGCGGGCTCTGATCGGGGGGTGCTCGCGCGCCCTCCGATGATCACGCCGCCGGGCGGGTGCCCGGCGGCGAAGTACCGGAATCGCGGTAGGCCGCGAGACAACTGGAGAGTCGAGAAAGCATGGCAAAGCCGAAGACGGCGGGGCGCCCCAAGGCCAAGCGCAACGTCGAAGCGGAAGGAGTCGCCCACGTCAAGGCGACGTTCAACAACACCCTCGTCACCATCTCCGACATGGCAGGCAACTCCGTCGTGTGGGGGAGCGCCGGCAAGGCGGGGTTCAAGGGCTCCAAGAAGAGCACGCCCTTCGCCGCCACCGTGGCCGCCGAGCAGGCCGCCCGCGAGGCGCTGTCGCTGGGGATGAAGCGCGTGCACGTGCGCGTGCAGGGCCCCGGCAGCGGCCGCGAGTCCGCCATCCAGGCGCTCGCCGCCAGCGGGCTGGGCATCCGGTCGATCCGCGACGTCACGCCGATTCCGCACAACGGCTGCCGGCCGCCCAAGAAGCGCCGCGTGTAAGAAAGGGAATGGGGAATGGGGAATGGGGAATCCGCGGTCCCTCGAGATCCAGCGGAAGGTCGATTCCCCAAAACCCATTCCCCATTCCCCGCAGTTCCAGGGCGTAAACCTCCGCGACCGTAGGGGGGACGAAGCCCGCGCAAGCACACCACCTAAACACGGTTGACCATGGCTCGTTACACCGGGCCTTCGTGCCGGCTTTGCCGCCGCGAAGGGCAGAAGCTGTTCCTCAAGGGCACCAAGTGCTTCACCGAGAAGTGCCCGGTGGAGCGCCGTCCGTACGCCCCCGGCCAGCACGGCCAGACGGGCGGCGGGCGACGCAAGAAGGCCTCCGAGTACGCGCACCAGCTTCGCGAGAAGCAGAAGGTGAAGCGCATCTACGGCGTGGCCGAGCGTCCGTTCCGCAACCTGTTCGAGAAGGCCGCCCACGCCAAGGGCGTCACGGGCGAGAACCTCCTCGTGGGGCTCGAGAGCCGGCTGGACAACATCCTCTACCGGATGGGCTTCGCGTCCACCCGCAAGGAAGCCCGCCAGCTCATCACCCACGGGCACGTGCAGGTGAACGGCCACAAGCTGGACATCGCCTCCGCCCAGGTGCATCCGGGCGACGAGGTGCGGATCGCTCCCAAGAGCAAGGACATCCTGCCGGTGCAGGCGTCGCTCGCCGCCAAGACCAAGCCGAACACGGTGAACTGGCTGGCGGTGGACGAGGGCTCGCGCACCGGGCGCATGGTGTCGCGCCCCACCCGCGCGGAGATCCCGCTCGCGGTGCAGGAGCAGCTCATCGTCGAGCTCTACAGCAAGTAATCGCGCGAGGGAGACCCGCGGCGGCGCGTGTGTGCCGCGGCGGGTCTTCCCGGCTTCCTATCCATACTGGGAGGGAAAACGAGTGGAACTCGATCTTAGCGGCCTGCAGATGCCCAATCTGCCAGAGCTTCCGCGGGAAGGGCAGATCGTGCTTCGCCCGCTGGAGCGCGGCTTCGGGCACACGATGGGCAACACCATGCGGCGCATCCTGCTGTCGAGCCTGCGCGGCTCGGCGGTGTGGGCGTTCCGGGCGGACGGGGTGCTCCACGAGCACCAGACGATCGCCGGGGTGGTGGAAGACGTCCACCAGGTGATCCGCAACCTGAAGGCGCTGGTCCTGCGCATGGCGGAAGACACGGACGAGGCGGTGCTGGAGCTGCGTGCTACGCAGGCCGGCCCGGTGACGGCGCGAGCCATCACCCCGCACCCGTCGGTGGAGGTCATCAACTTGGACCACCACATCCTCGAGCTGCAGGACGACCGCGACCTGCGCATCGAGCTGTACGTGAACAAGGGGCGCGGCTTCGTGCTCGCCGAGCTCCACCCCATTCCGCGCGGCATGCCGGCGGACCTGGTGCGGGTGGACGCGGTGTACAACCCGGTGACGCGCGCCAACTTCGTGGTCGAGGAGACGCGCGTGGGCCAGCGCACCGACTTCGACCGCCTGGTGCTCGAAGTGGAGACCAACGGGGCGATCGACGTGCGGAGCGCGGTGCAGTACGCGGCGCGCCTCGCCATCGAGCACCTGGCCTTCCTGGCCGGGGGCACGCCCGAGTGGCGGATGGACCGCAGCTGGGGCGAGGGTTCGGGGATGGGCGCGGCGGTTCCCGCCGGGCGCTCGCCGGTGCCGGGGAAGCTCCAGGAGCTCCTCAACCGCCCCATCGAAGACCTTACCGAGCTCTCCGTGCGCAGCCGCAACTCGCTGCAGAAGGAGAACATCCACACGGTCAAGGACCTGGTGCAGCGCAGCGAGCAGCAGATGCTGGCGATCGACAACTTCGGCAAGAAGTCGCTCCAGGAGATCAGCGACTTCCTGGCCGGCCACGGGCTGCGCTTCGGGCAGGAGCTGGACCAGTCCGACGACGGCACGCTGATGTGGGTCGTCCGCGACCTTAACGGCGGCGACGCCACCGACACGAACCGGGCCGGCGCCGACGGCACCGAGCAAGGATGAGGGTGCTATGAGACACGGAAGCAAGGGGAAGCAGCTCGGGCGTACGGCGGAGCACCGTACGGCGACGCTGCGGAACATGGCCACCAGCCTGTTCCGCCACGGCCGCATCCAGACGACGACGGCCAAGGCGAAGGAGCTGCGTCCGTTCGCGGAGCGGCTGATCACGCTCGCGCGGCGGGGCGACCTGCACTCGATCCGCATGGCGGGCCGGCAGATCCAGGACCGCGAGGTGCTGTCGCAGCTGTTCAAGGAGATCGGTCCGCGTTTCGCGGAGCGCAACGGTGGCTACACCCGCGTGCTCAAGACCGGCTTCCGCCAGGGCGACGGCGCCGAGACCGCGCTGATCGAGCTGGTCGATCGCGGCTGAGCGGTTCCGTTCCGCAAGAAGATGCCCCGGTGCTGCTCGCAGCGTCCGGGGCTTCTTCTTGTTCTACAGCATGTTCTCACGCAAAGACGCGAAGACGCCAAGACCTACAGAAAAACAGCCTCACACAGAGAACACAGAGGGAACTACAAGCCACAGAGAAAACCTTTATTGCTTTTCTCTCGGTATCTCTGTGGCTCTGTGTGAGACCGCTGTTGCTTTTCCTTTGCGTCTTCGCGTCTCCGCGTGAGGCCGCAGTTGCGGTTAAAACGAAACGGCCGCACACCGGGGTGTGCGGCCGCTTCGGGTTGTCACGCGAACGGCTCAGCCCGCCTTGCGGATCTTGCCGGCGGAGATGCACGCGGTGCAGACACGCACACGCTTGTTGCCGTTCTCCGTCACGATGCGAGCGGGCTGGAGGTTCGGCCGCCAGACACGCTTGGTCTTGTTGTTCGCGTGGCTGACGTTGTTCCCGCTGCGCGGGCCCTTCCCGCAGACGGCACAGAAAGCCATCGGAGTCTCCTGATGCGTACGTAATTCCGGATGTGGCACAAGCTGGTCAATGTAAGCCCTCCACCCCTTCCGGTCAAGCGGGGGCGCGTTGACACCCCACACCCGGCGGGGTAAATTCCCGCGCTTCCCTGGCCCGGCAAGCCGGGCTATCGAATTCCACGTACTCCGCTTATGAAAACCGCGCTCATCACGGGCATCACCGGCCAGGACGGCTCCTATCTCGCCGAGCTCCTCCTGGAGAAGGGATACAAGGTATACGGGCTCGTCCGCCGCAGCTCCACCGTCACCTTCGAGCGGATCCAGCACATCCAGGACCGCATCGAGTTCCTCTCCGGCGACCTGACCGACCAGAACTCGCTCTACTACGCGCTGGAGCAGTCGCGGCCGGACGAGGTGTACAACCTGGCCGCGCAGTCGTTCGTGCAGACTTCGTGGACGCAGCCCGTGCTCACCGGCGACGTCACGGCGCTGGGCGTTACGCGGATGCTGGAGGCGATCCGCATCTTCGACCGCAAGATCCGCTTCTACCAGGCGTCGTCCAGCGAGATGTTCGGCAAGGTGCAGGAGGTGCCGCAGGTGGAGAGCACGCCCTTCTACCCGCGCTCGCCGTACGGCGTGGCCAAGGTGTACGGGCACTGGGCCACCGTCAACTACCGCGAGAGCTACGACATCTTCGCGGTGAGCGGCATCCTGTTCAACCACGAGTCGCCGCGGCGCGGGCTGGAGTTCGTTACGCGCAAGGTGACCGATGCCGCCGCCCGCATCAAGCACGGCCTGGACGACAAGCTGCGCCTTGGCAACCTGGACGCCCGGCGCGACTGGGGCTTCGCCGGCGACTACGTGAAGGCGATGTGGCTGATGCTGCAGCAGGAAGAGCCGCGAGACTACGTGGTGGCCACCGGCGAGACGTACTCGGTGCAGGACCTGGTCTCCACCGCCTTCGAGCACGCGGGGCTGGACTGGCGCGAGCACGTGGTGCTGGACGAGCGCTTCGTGCGCCCCGCCGAGGTGGACCTGCTCATCGGCAGCCCCGCCAAGGCGAAGGCGGAGATGGGGTGGGAGCCGGAGGTCGGGTTCCGCCAGCTCGTGACGATGATGGTGGACGCGGACCTGGAGCGGCTGGCGCGCCGGTGAGGGCGCTGGTCACGGGGGCGGGCGGATTCGTGGGGAGCTACCTCGTCCGCTCGCTGGTGGCGGACGGGGTGGAGGTGTTCGCGGGTTCGCTGGAAGGCACGCCCCCGTCCGGTGACCCGGCGGGGGCGCGCTGGCTTGCGCTGGACGTGACCGACCCCGCCTCCATCGCCGCCGCGGTGGCCGAGGCGCGCCCGGAGGCCGTCTTCCACCTGGCGGGGCAGGCCAGCGTCGCCAACTCGTTCGGGGACCCCGTGGGGACGTGGGACGCGAACGCCACCGGCACGCTGCGGCTGGTGGAGGCGCTGGCCGAGGGGACGCGGATGGTGCTGGCCGGCTCGGCCGAGGTGTACGGCGCGGTTCCGGAGGCGGAGCAGCCGATCAGCGAGGAGCGGCCGCTGTGCCCCGCCAACCCGTACGCCGCATCCAAGGCCGCGGCGGAGATGGCGTGCGTGGGCGTGGCCGCCGTGCGCGGGGTGGAGGCGGTGGTGGCGCGCTCCTTCAACCACACCGGCCCCGGGCACGACCCGCGCTTCGCCCTGCCGAGCTGGGCGCGCCAGATCGCCGCCATCCGCGCGGGCAATGCGGAGCCGGTGCTGCGCGTGGGGAACCTGGAGGCGCGGCGTGACCTGCTGGACGTGCGCGACGTCGTGCGCGCCTACCGCCGCCTTGCCGAGGCCGGCGTCCCCGCCACCGCCTACAACGTCTGCTCCGGCGCCGCGTCGTCGATGCGCGAGGTGCTGGACGCGCTGGTGGAGATCTCCGGCGTGGAGGTGCGGGTGGAGCAGGATCCTGGCCTCGTGCGGCCCGTGGACGTCCCCCTGCTGCTGGGCGACGGATCGCGGCTGCGGGGGCTGGGATGGACGCCGGAGATCCCCCTGCGCCGCACGCTGGCCGACCTTCTCGCCGCGGAAGACGAGCGCGCGGGAACGGCGCGGTGACGGGCACCGTCTACCTGGTGGGCGCCGGGCCCGGCGACCCGGGGCTGCTCACGCTACGCGCCGCCGAGCTCCTGGCGCGCGCGGACGTGCTGGTGTACGACGCGCTCGTGTCGCCCGCCATCGTGGAGCGCGCCGCCCGCGCCGAGCGCGTGTACGTGGGGAAGCGCGGCGGCGAGCACACCCGCACGCAGGAGCAGATCAACCAGCTCCTCGTGGAGCTTGCGGGGCGCCACCGCACGGTCGTCCGCCTCAAGGGGGGCGACCCGTTCGTCTTCGGGCGGGGCGGGGAGGAGGGGCTGGTGCTGCGCGCGGCCGGGGTGCCGTTCGAGGTCGTGCCGGGGATCACCTCGGGCGTGGCGGGTCCCGCGTACGCCGGCATCCCCGTGACGCACCGTGGCGTCGCCGCGTCGGTGGCGCTGGTGACGGGGCACGAGGATCCCACCAAGGACGACACCGACCTGGACTGGGCGCACCTGGCGCGCGGCGTGGGGACGCTGGTCTTCTACATGGGCGTGGGGAAGATGGCGGACAACTTCGCCCGCCTGGTGGAGGGCGGCCGCTCCCCCGACACGCCCGCCGCCGCCGTGGAGTGGGGGACGTACCCCCGCCAGCGCACCGTCAGCGGGACGCTCGACACCCTTCCGGCGCTGGTGCGCGAGGCGGGGATCGGCGCGCCTTCGGTGGTTGTGGTGGGCGAGGTGGTGGCGCTGCGCGACGAGCTGGCGTGGTTCGACCGCCGTCCGCTCTCCGGGCGCCGCATCGTGGTGACGAGGGCGCGCGCGCAGGCCAGCGACTTCGCCGCGGAGCTGGAGGCGCTGGGCGCGGAGGTGATCCAGTTCCCCACCATCCGCATCGAGGCCGCGCCGGACGTGGATGCGCTGCGGCGGGCCGCGGCGGGGGTGGCGGAGTTCGACTGGGTGGTCTTCACCAGCGCCAACGGGGTGGAGCACTTCTGGGCCGCGCTGGAGCACCAGGGGCTCGACTCGCGCGCGCTGGGCGGCGTGCGGGTGTGCGCCCTCGGCCCCGCGACGGCGGCCGAGCTGGCGCGCCACGGCGTGCGCGCGGACCTGGTGCCGGAGGAGTACGTGGCCGAGGCGACGGTGGAGGCGCTCGGCGCCGCCGCCGATCTGCGCGGCGCCCGCATCCTGCTGCCGCGCGCCGAGGTGGCGCGCGCGGTGCTCCCCGACTCGCTCCGGGAGCGCGGCGCGGAGGTGGTGGAGGTCGCGGCCTACCGCACCGTGCAGGACGGCGCCGGCGCCGACGAGGTCAAGCGCCGCATCGCCGCGGGCGAGGTGGACCTGGTGACGTTTACCGCCAGCTCGACGGTGCACAACTTCGCGGATCTCGTGGGGGCGGACACGGGTGGGGCGGCGGTGGCATCCATCGGCCCCATCACCTCCGGCACCCTGCGCGAGCTGGGCATGCGGGTGGACGTGGAGGCGGCCGAGTACACGATTCCCGGGCTCCTCGCCGCGATCCGCGGGTATTGGGGCTAATGTCGAAGATCGAAGAATCTCACGCGGAGGCGCGGAGACGCGGAAGAGGGGCGGAGTGCTCTCCCGCG